>JACQVC010000446.1 GCA_016209995.1 Gemmatimonadota bacterium | reverse complement strand
GTCACCGCATCTTCCAGAAGAAGGGGTCGTGACCAAAGGGGTTCGCGGGCCGTCGCGTCGGACGCGGGTTTTGAACTCGAGCGAAAGCAACGATAATGACGAAACGGTACGATACGATCGTGGTGGGGGGCGGGCCGGCCGGCTTGACCGCGGCGCTCTACGCCGGGCGCTCGAAGCTGAGCGCGGTGCTGATCGAGCGAGGTATGCCCGGGGGCCAGCTGTTGAACACGAAGGACATCGAGGACTACACGGGGTTCGAGCACGTGGAGGGCCTGGAGCTGGCGGAGCTGATGACGAGGCACGCGCAGAAGTTCGGCGCTGAGTTCGTCACCGACACGGTCACCGCGATACGGCGAAACCCTGATTCATCGGATCCGTTCGAGCGCTGGCTCGTCGAGTGCGATTCCGGAGACGTGTATGCCGCGCCGACGGTGATCCTGACCGCGGGTGGCACGGCGTACAAGCTGGGTGTTCCCGGCGAGGAGGCGTTCGCCGGGCGAGGCGTCAGCTACTGCGCGATCTGCGATGGCGCCTTCTTCCAGAACGAAGTCATCGCCGTGGTCGGCGGCGGCGATGCGGCCGTCGAGGAGGCGGATTTCCTCACGCGCTACGGCTCGAAGGTCTACCTGATCCACCGGCGTGACGAGCTGCGCGCCCAGAAGGTGATCCAGGAGCGGGCGTTGCGGAACCCGAAGATCGAGGTGATTTGGGACACCGTCGTGAAGGCGATCGAGGGAGACGCGAAGGGTGTGAAGCGGCTCATCCTCCAGGGGACGCGCAGGCCCGACGGCGAGTACGATTTCGAGGGCGTCGGTCCCACGCGTGAGCTGGAGGTGACGGGCGTCTTCGTCTTCGTCGGCTTCGCCCCGAACGTGGACCTGTTGAAGGAGCACGCCGAGCACGACGCTCGCGGCTACCTGACTACGGACACGCGGATGGAGACGTCGCTCGGGGGATTCTTCGCAGCGGGCGACGTGCGCAGCCAGCTCGTGCGCCAGATCACCACGGCCGTGGGCGATGGCACGACGGCGGCGATGGCGGCGGAGAAGGAGATCGCGGAGCTGAGGGAGCGGGTGAGCGGGTTGGCGGGTGAGCGGGTTGGCGGGTGAGGTAGCGGGTCAGCACTCAATGGGCCACTGATTCGGATCCAGTTGGGTGCCTGCTCAGGGCATTTCGTCCAGTGGACTTCGGATGGCGCCGAGACGCGCGCGGCTCACGTGCGTGTAGATCTCAGTTGTGCGGCTGCTGGCGTGGCCGAGTAGTTCCTGAATGCAGCGCAGGTCGTTTGCTGGTGGGAAAGGCATCATGGTACACACGCACGGCTGGCACAATCGGCGCACCAGCGCAGGAACCGATGTACACGCCCGAGATACGCCTTGCGTGTACGACTGCTGAAGCCGTGCAGCACAAGTTGTTCGCGAGCGCGGTCGATGAGACCGTCAAGGAGGGAGGCGGCCGGAGACGGAGCCGTGGGCGGGGCAGCACCGGGCGCACCCGCCCCCTGGCTGCCCCTCCCAGCGGCTACCTCGGGGGCGCCTAAGCGGACAAGCCGGCGGCCGAACCGCCTTTCCAGCTCGCACAACGCTTGGGGCTCGCGTGGCAGGACCCAGACGCGACGCTCGGCGTCCCAGCGCCTGCGGGGCAACTCCTTCAACCTGGCGACGTCGGCCGACGTGAAGCCCTTGCCAAACGAAACCTCGATGACACCATCGTGGACCGTGACCTGGACGGCAACCCCGCTGGGGATCGCCGGCTGCTCGCTGTTCCCCGGGCCTCCGCAGTGCATGCCTCCAAGGAGAAGTGCGGGCTGGGGCGGCGAAATGTGCGGCTGGGACATGCGGTACACCGCCATCTCCGTCTGCCAGCGAGCCGGTAGCGGGCCGCGCAGTGGAGCCCTGCCCTACAGGACTCCGGCCTGGATCCGGATAGGAGCGATCAGCCGCCCCGCTTCCGTGAGCGTTTTCCTCTTGCGTCCTTGCCTCCAATGGCCCCATTCATCTGCAGAGACGCTCCGGCCGTTTCTCAGCCAAAACCCGCTGTCCTGACCACAGGGGCCGCTTCGATACAGCGACTTCAGTGACGGCAACCACACGGCGATGACCGACACGCCTTGCCGCCATCAGGCGAGCGTCCGCGTGGGACACGGCAGGTTGAGCGGGGATAAGCAGTTGAACTAAACCGCTTCGCGGTGGTTGGCGGCCGAGAGAGTCTCTCGGCCGTTTTGCGTTGAGGCGGAGCGAGTGCTTCCCTTGCGAGGTCCCTTCATTCCCTTGCAAGGAGGTTGCCATGACCGCGCTCCGCCAACGCATGCTCGAGGATCTCCGGGTCCGCAACTACGCGCCGAAGACGCAAGCCCTCTACATCCGTGAGGTGGCTCGCCTGGCGACGCACTTCAGGCGGTCTCCGGAGCAAGTCGAGCCGGAAGAGATTCGCGGCTATCTGGTTCACTTAACGCAGGAGCAACGAGTCTCGTGGAGCCGCTTCAAGCAGAGTCTGAGCGCACTCCGGTTCTTCTACCGCATCACGCTGGGGCGGGAATGGATGGCTCCTCACCTCCCCTTTCCCAAACAGGAGAAGCGGCTGCCGACCGTGTTGAGCCGCGAGGAAGTCGTTCGGTTGTTTCGCGCGGTACGCAACCTCAAGCACCGCGCGGTGCTGATGACGGCCTATGCGGCCGGCCTACGGGTCAGCGAGGTGGTCTGTCTTCGGCTCGAGGACATCGATAGCGCTCGCATGGTCATCCACGTGCGGCAGGCGAAGGGTCGGAAGGATCGCTTCGTGATGCTTTCGCCGGATCTCCTCACGGTGCTGCGTCGTTATTGGAGCGTGGAGCGGCCGAGGGACTGGCTTTTCCCCGGTCAGAATCGGCAGCAGCACCTCAGCTCTCGCAGCGTCCAGAGGTTGATTCAGTGCGCCAGCCAACGCGCCGGTCTGCGCAAGCGGATCACCCCGCATACGCTGCGCCACAGCTTTGCCACACATCTGCTGGAATCCGGTACGGACCTGCGCGTAATCCAGACGCTCCTCGGGCACGGCAACCCCCGGACGACCGCTCGCTACACCCATGTCTCGAGGGCTCGGCTTGAGGCGACCAAGAGTCCGCTGGACACCCTGGCACTCGGTTCCGATCTGCGGTGACCGAGCGACCTCGGCTGGAAGTCGCCGAGGTCTTCCGCCGTTACGGAGAGAAATTTCGCCTCACCGGCCGGATCTCCTCGGCTCAGCACCGGGTGATGGACGCCCTGGTGGCCTGCCGCACCGCGGCCCTGGGCGGACATGTGGACCGCTGTGACCGCTGCGGACACGAGCAGATTTCCTACAACTCCTGCCGCAACCGCCACTGCCCGAAGTGCCAGGCCGGCGCCACGGCCCAGTGGCTCGACAAGGAGCGAGCGAACCTGCTCCCCGTCCCCTATGCCCACGTGGTCTTCACGCTGCCTCAGATCCTGGCACCTTTGGCGCGGCAAAACCCCCGCAGCCTCTACTCCTTCCTCTTCCACGCCGCAGCGCAGGCGCTCCTCGTGATCGCAGCCAATCCTCGTCACCTCGGCGGACAGATCGGGTTTCTGGCCATCCTGCACACCTGGGGACAGACCTTGCTCCACCACCCCCACGTGCACTGTCTCATCCCCGCCGGTGCCCTCTCCCCCGATGGACAGCGCTGGATCGCCTGTAAGCCCGGCTTCTTCCTTCCTGTTCGCGTTCTGAGCCGGCTGTTTCGTGGAAAATTCCTCGCACGCCTCCAGAGAGCCTACCGCCAGCACCAACTCTCCTTGCGCGGCTCGCTCGCGCCCCTCAACGAACCGACCGCCTTCGCTCGGCTCCTGCGCGCCGCCCGGGAAAAGGACTGGGTCGTCTACGCGAAACCGCCGTTCGGCGGTCCCGACCAGGCTCTCAAATACCTGGCCCGCTATACGCACCGCGTGGCCATCTCCAACTCTCGACTCCTCTCCCTCGAAAACGACCGCGTCCGCTTCTCTTGGAAGGACTATGCCCGCGAAGGCCGCAACCGAACGCTCGCGCTCCCCGCCACCGAATTCATCCGCCGTTTCCTCCTGCATGTCCTGCCGCGTGGCTTCGTCCGCATCCGCCATTACGGATTTCTCGCCAACCGCCACCGAGTCGCACAACTCGACCGCTGCCTGAGCGTGCTCGGCGCTGCTCCCGCACCCGTGCCTATTCCCGCCCAAGCCGGAGAAGCCCTGGAGGAGGGACTCGGCCATCTCAGCTCTGAGCAGCCTGGCGCCAGCCCTTGCCCCGTGTGTCAAGTCGGGCGACTCCGAACCATCGGGCTCCTCGAGCCCATCCGGCAACACGAAAGGTTACCCCCCCTCCAGGACAGCTCATGAAACCGCACCATGCCTTCGCTGCTGACCCGATCACTTCCTATCCCGCGGAAGCGCGGCGAAGCCGCGCGCCGCTCCCCCATCCCAGAGCCCGCCACCTCCCAGGCGCCCTGTCCGCCCACCAACCGCCTACTGATTCCCAGTCGCCAGCGTCGCAGCCGGCCCGTGGAAACCGCGCCACAGCAACCTTGCCACCCTCGGCGCGCCCATTCAGTTTCCATAGTACCGGGCACGGCCCGCGATGCGGCTTCGTCCAACTGATTGTTTCCTAACTCTCCCGACAAGCTGGCATCGCAACGCCGATAACCCCGCGCGGGAGAATTCGGAAACAATCCTATGCGTTAGCCGCCATTCCAAGTGCTCACTCAATCAACTGTGTAATCGCGTAAGGCGGATGCAGGTGGCAATGCTCTGGGAGGCATATTATGAACCGTGGGATGTGATCCAGGATACGCAAGTCCTTACAGCCCTCTGCCTCGTATTCGATAGAGTACACGTATGGACTCTTCAACACGGCCGTGAGCATCTAACC
>JACQVC010000451.1 GCA_016209995.1 Gemmatimonadota bacterium | reverse complement strand
GTCCGAAGTCGTGTGCTCACGGTTCTGGATCTAGGGGCAGCGCTGGGGCTGGGACGCAGCTCTTCATCGCCGGGGCACCGGGTCGTGGTGTTGGAAAAAGATGGGCGCGCGGTGGGGTTGGCCGTGAGTGGGGTGGGAGAGATCAAGACCGGCAGTCACGAGTACACAGTTATCCACGTGCCCGAGCTTCTGGCCGAATGGTTCGGCTGAGTAAGGGGTTGAACCGTAGCGAAGCGAAGGTCAGCGAAGGGGAGGGGGGTGGTGTGGGAGCTACCTGTCAAACCTGGTTGGAGGGACCATGGGGCGGACCGTACTGATCTGCGATGACGCGCTATTCATGCGCACCATGATCGCCAACATCTTGAAGGGAGCGGGGTTCGAGGTGGTGGGCGAAGCGGAGACGGGTTCCCAAGCCATCGAAAAGTACCGCGAACTCAAGCCCGATCTCGTGACCATGGATATCGTGATGCCGGACATGGGCGGGATCGACGCGGTGAAGGCCATCACCAAGGAGTTTCCCGAGGCCCGTGTGCTGATGTGCAGCGCCATGGGCCAGCAGGCCCTCGTGATGGAGGCGATTCAGGCCGGCGCGCGAGACTTCGTCGTCAAGCCGTTCCAACCGTCGCGGGTGCTGGAGGCGGTGCAACGGGCGCTGAGGTGAGGGAGACGATCAGAGGATCAGAGGATCTGCATCTAGCGCACCGACGACGTAGTGGCTCAACCCTCAAGGGTGCAGCTGTAGGTGGCTGGGTTGCTTGATCTGAGCCATTGAACCTCTGAAGGAGACCATGGAGCTGGAACGCTACGCCGAGCTGTTCTTCACCGAGACACGCGAGCATCTCTCGGCGATGAACGAGCTGATCCTCGAGCTGGAATCGCGGCCGGACAACCGACAGGCGCTGGACGGCCTGTTCCGCTCCGTGCACACCATCAAAGGCATGGCCGCGACGATGGGCTACACCGCGATGAGCGGTCTGGCCCACGAGGTCGAGAACTTGCTCGACCAGCTCCGCTCCGGTCGTCGGCGGGCCGACCCCGGTCTGGTCGATGTGCTGCTGGCTGGAGCCGACGCCCTGGAAATGTCGGTGGCTCATGCGGCGGGCGAGCGCGCGGAGCCGTGCGACAGCGGTCCTTATCTCGCGCGGTTGCAACAGTACCTGGACGGATCCGCGCCAGAAGAGGCGGCCACCGTGTCAGCGCGGGAGGTGCAACCCCCCGCGGTACCGGGTCTTTGGGCTCGCGTGCGGCTGCCTGACGATGCGCCCCTCAAAGGTGCACGGTCGTTCCTGGTGGTGAGGGCGGCGGAGCAGGGCGGCCAGCTGGCTGAATGCCATCCTCCGGTGGCCGCGTTTCAGGAGCCCGACTTCCCGGGCGTCTTCTTTCTGAGATTCACGCCGGGGATCGACCGCGATCACGTCCGCGCCACGCTGGTGGATGCCGGCGAGGGCGCACAGGTCGATTTCCTGGAGGTAGCCGAGGAGGCTGCCGTGGCGACGCCGGACTCCACGCCCGTGGATGCGCGTCCGCTGCGTGGCCGCGTCAGCTCTATCCGAGTGGACATCTCGAGGCTGGACGCGCTGCAAGATCAGATCGGCGAGCTGGTCGTGCTGCGTAGCTGGTTGCGCCGGGCGGCGCGCGAGCACCCCACGGGTGAGCTGCTACAGCTGAGCGCGCGGGCGTATCGCCTGATCAGCGCGTTGCAGGACGAGATTCTCAAGGCGCGCATGGTGCCGGTGTGGCAGGTGTTCGACCGATTCCCTCGCCTGGTGCGCGATGCCGCCCGCACGCTGGAGAAGGAGGTCGAGCTGGTGGTCGAGGGGCAGGAGATCGGGCTGGACCGCTCAGTATTGGACGAGATCGTCGATCCGCTGGTGCACCTGCTGCGCAACGCCGTGGACCACGGGATCGAGCCGCCGCACGAGCGCGAAGCGAGTGGCAAGCCGCGCGTCGGCCGCATCCTTCTTGCGGCCGCGCGGCAGGGTGACAGCGTCGTGATCACGGTCCAGGATGACGGGAGGGGCATCATCCGGGCGCGCGTGGTCGAAAAGGCCTTGCAGAGCGGCATCATCGAGCTGGCTGAAGCCGAAAGTCTGGGCGTTGACGACATCATCCGGCTGGTTCTTCGCACGGGATTCTCGACGGCGGAGCGCGTCACGAGCCTGTCAGGCCGGGGAGTAGGGATGGATGTGCTGGCAACGCGGGTGCGCGCGTTGGCGGGCAACTTCGAGATTCACAGCGAGGAGGGCGTGGGCACGCGGGTCACGATTCGGCTGCCGCTGACGCTGGCCATCACCCGTGCGCTCCTGGTGCGCGTGGCCGGCGAGGTGTATGCGATCCCCGGAATGATGATCGGCGAGACGCTGCCGCTGGACGCGAGCATGTTGTCGGGAGCCGACGGCGACGAGGTGGCCGCCATCGGACAGAAGCCGGTGCGCGTGCTGCGCTTGCGCAAGATCCTGCAGACGCCGGCGAAGCCGGAGCCACCTCAGCCGATCGCGGCGGTGGTCGACCTGGGCAACAGCCGCGTGGCCTTGATTGCGGATGAGGTCGTCGAAGAGCAGGAAATCGTCGTGAAATCCTTCCAGGCGACGCGCGGGGCGCCTCCCTTCTTCTCGGGTGCGACCATTCTGGCCGACGGGCGGCCCGCCCTCATCCTGGATCCCGCGAACCTGGCGTCAGTGGCAGCCTCCTGAGCGACGCACGCTGCAACGAGAGAAGCCCCATGGGACCGACAAAGGAGTTCAAGGCGCGGGAGCTGGATGCACTGCGGGAGGTCGCGAACATCGGGGCCGGTCACGCGGCGACTGCGCTGTCTCAGCTCACGCAGCGCAAGGTCATGGTCCGGGTTCCGGAGATCCACCTGGGGCGGTTCGAGGACATTCCGGGACTCGTGCCCCCGGACGGCCAGACCACGGCCGTCGTGATGAACGTCTTCGGAGACTTGACCGGAAGGGTGCTGCTGGTGCTGACGCACAGCGTCGCCAAGCGGCTGATCGACTGCTTCATGGGGCAGCCGCTCGGCACGACGGCCACGCTGGGTGAGATGGAGCAGTCGGCGCTCAAGGAGACCGGCAACATCCTCGGCGGAGCCTACCTCAATGCGCTCTCCGAATTCCTGGGCATGATGCTCTTGCCCTCGGTTCCGCTGCTGACCCTCGACCTGGCCGGCGCGGTGGGGAACCCCGGTGCCTTCAACCTGCCGGATGGCGATCGGCTCGTCTTCTGCATCGAGAACATGTTCGAGGTGAACGACTCGGTTGGCGACATGGGCGGGGAGTTCCTGTTTCTGCCCGACGCACCGGCGCTCATGGCCATCCTCCAAGCCATTCGCCTCGCGTGACCCGGGCCCCGCGCTCGCCCTCCGCAACCGGAAGCGCACCTCACTCCGAGCGCGACCTCGAGATCCTGCGCGGACTCGCTCTGCGGATCGATCCGGGGGACTCCGGTGCGCACAACAACCTCGGCGTCCTCTACTTCAACAAGAAGCTGTACGCGGAAGCGATCGCCGAGTTCGAGCGGGCCCTCGAGATCGATCCGCGTATGCAGGTGGCGCGGCGTAACCTCGAGATCGCGTACTTCCACACCGGCTATTACCAGCAGATCATCCAAGCTCTCGAGGCCCGCCTGGCCCGCCACCCCGATGACGTGCAGGCGCGGCGCCGGCTCGCCCAGGTCTTCCTGCGTACGGGCGACCCGGAGCGAGCCTCCGCGGAGCTGACGCGCATCCTGGAGCGGAAAGGCGAGGACCTGGAGACGCTGCTCCAGCTGGGCGAGGCGGAACGGGAGCGCGGGGATCTCGATGCCGCGCTGCGCTATTACGAGCGCACGCTAGCGCTCGACTCGAACAGCGCGGTGATCCACTTCACGATCGGCGAGCTGCTCTACAATCGTGGGCTCAGCCGGGATGCGCTCGTCTCGTTGGAGAAGGCCATCGAGCTGAATCCCGAGCTGGCGGAAGCCCACTACCTGATCGGCTTCGTGTACGGGGACCGCGGCGAGCCGGAAAAGGGCATGGCGGCAGCGAGGCGAGCCGTCGAGCTGAACCCGCATCTGGGGCGCGCGGAAGCGAGCCTCTCTCTCGACCGGTACAACACGGCGCGGTATCGCGAGCTGGTCGGCGAGCGGGACGCGGCGCCGGAGGTGGATCGGACCCGGCCGTTTGCCCATTACAACCTCGGGCTCGCGTTCCGCCAGCGCGGACTGTACGACGAGGCGCTGCGCGAGTTCGAGATGGCCGCGGAGCACGGCGAGGATTCCGCGCTGGTCCGACCCGCCATAGCCGAAACGCACTTGCTGCAGGGTCGCAGTCGCGAGGCGGGCGAGCTGTATCGTGACCTGGTCGGAGAGCTGGGTGACAGCCCGAAGCTGTGGAACGAGCTGGGTGTCGCGATTCACCTTCTGGGTGAGATCGGCGAGGCCGAACGCTGCTACCGCCGGGCTCTCGAGCTGGAAGGGACGTACGCGCTCGCCCTGAACAACGTCGGTGTAGCGCGCGCGCACGCGGGCGACACGCGGGCCGCGGCCGACGCGTTTCGCCAGGCGATGGACTGGGCTGCGCAGATCTCCGAGCCGCGGCTGAATCTCGGACTGCTGCTGCTGCGAAGTCGCCGGCACGTCGAGGCCCTCGAGGTCTTCCGCGAGGCGCTGGAGTCGCGTCGCGCCGAGGATGCGGTGTGGAACGGCGTGGGCCTCGTGCTCGCCGAGCTGGGGCGCCACGAGGAGGCGCGCAACGCCTTTGCCCGTGCCGTCGACGCCAATCCCGACTTCGCGGCGGCCCGCTACAACCTGTCGTTCGCGCTGTCACGGCTCGGAGATCACGAGGGCGCGCTGCGTGAAACGAAGGCGGCACTGGCGCTCGCGCCCCGCTACGACGGGCCGCGCTTCCGGCTGACGATCGATGTGCAGTTCGAGCACGGCGAGGTGCTGGCGCCCGAGCTGGACCAGGGCGTCGATGTCGGCGAGCAGGGAGTCGAGGCGTTCGACTTCGACCGCGCGCAGCTCGACTCCGTGTTCGCGGACCTCCGCACTGCGGAACGAACGAGTGAGCCCAAGGCGGCCGCCGAGCGAGGTGATGCCCTGGCTCTGGCGCGCGACTACTTCACCAAGGGCTTGCTCGAGCGGGCGACGGTCGAAGTGCGCCGAGCGGTCGCCGCCGGCGCGAATCCCGTCGACTCCGCGCTCCTGATCGGCGACATCTTCCTGGCGCAGGGGCTCGCGGGCGAGGCGCTCGAACGGCTGGATGCGGCGCTCGTGCGGATGGACGAGCAAGACGAGCGTGTCGGCCGCGCGCAGCACGCGCGCGCACGCGCGCTGTTGGCCCTCGGTCGGCTCGCCGACGCCAGGCAGGCCGCGGAGTGGCTGCTGCGGGAGGGTGCCACGATCGACGAGCTCATGACGGTCGGTGAGATTCTGGCACGCGCGGGTGCGATGAGGGACGCGCTCGCCGCGATGGCGAGGGCTCAACGCATGGCGCCCGAGAACGCAGCCGTACTGCGCCAGCTCGGCCGTGTCAGCCTGGGAGCGAGTGAGCACGTCATGGCCGAGCGCGCGTTGCGCAAGGCGCTGGCGCAGGACCCGGAGCACGCGGGCGCACGCGTGGACCTGGCTCGGGCGCTGGCCGCGCTGGGTCGCTCCGAGGAGGCGATCCGGGAGTGCACGCAGGCCGTCGAGCTGCTGCCCAGTTATTCCTACGCCGTCCTGGTACTGGCGGACCTGTACGTCTCTTGCGGGCAGCCGGATCAGGCGGTCCGCGCGCTGGCCGATCTGCTCGAGCTGGATCCTTACGACCTGGTCGCGCTGACTCGGCTGGGCGAGGTGCTGGCGGCAGCATCGCGGCCGGCGGATGCGGAGGTGGCGTTCCGGCGAGTGCTTCGCTTCGACGCCGAGCGGCCCGCGGCGCTCCTCGGTCTCGGCGACGTGCTGGCCGCGCAGAAACACGTGCGCGAAGCCGTGGAATACTGGTCGGCCGCCTGCGAAGTCCAGCCGCATGGCGAGATCGGCGCCCGCGCGCGCCAGCACATCGAGCAGGCGGCGGAGCTGACGCGTGAGTTCGTCCGTGGGTAGTGCGAAAAACTCCTGAGGAGAGTCCAGGGCGTGGCCATTGAAGGACCCTTGTCGGAGCTGAGCACGCACGATGTGTTCCAGTTGCTCGACCTCTCTCGCAAGACGGGGATGCTCACGCTGGTGTCGAAGCGCCCGGGTGAGACCGGTGTCGTGTTTTTCGATCGCGGGCAGGTGGTGGGCGCGTCGAAGAAGGGAGAAGACCCGACGCCCCGCATCGGCAACATCATGCTGCGGGCGGGGAAGGTGACGGAGGCGGAGCTGCGGCGGGCGCGCGAGATCCAGGTCGAGCAGCCGGAGCGAAAGTTCGGCGACATCCTCGTCGAGATGGGAAGCGTCGCCACGGAAGACCTGCAGGAAGGACTTCGCTTCCAGATCGAGGAGACCGTGTTCTCTCTGCTGAAGTGGGATGAGGGGTACTTCACGTTCGCGGAGCAGGAGGTCGCGGGTCCACGCACCGTGGTACGCATCCGTACGGAATCGCTGCTCATGGAGTCGGCGCGCCGGGTCGACGAATGGACCACGCTCGCTCAGAAGATTCCGGACGCGCGCGTCGTGCCGGCGTTGGCATCGCATGACGAGGGGCGAGGTGCGCCGGTCGTGGATCTGCGGCCGGGGGAGTGGGAAGTGCTGGCGGAGATCGATGGACGCCGCAACCTGATGGAGATCGCCACGACGCTCGGCGTGAGCGAATTCGACGTGGCCAAGACCGTCTTCGGGCTGGTCACGACGGGCATCGTCGAGATTCTCGATGCGCCCAGGGCCGGGGACGCTCCCCCGGACGCGTACGATCGAACGCTGGCGGAAGCGAGGCAGCTTCTCGCGGAAGGGAAGCCGGCGCGCGCGCGGATGCTCCTGGACGAGCTGCAGCAAAATGCGGCCCGTGATCCCGAGATCTTTCTGCTCTCCGGGCGGGTCTATATGGCCGAGCACCGCTTTCGGGCGGCGCTCGAGGCGTTCAGTCGAGCGGTCGAGCTGGATCCTCTGTCCGCCGAGGCGCACCGCAGGCTCGGATTCTCCGCCGTGCAGGCCGGCGAGTTGAAGCGGGCGGTCGAAGCGTGGACGAACTGTCTGCGGCTCACCGGCGGCGACCGTTCGGATGATTCGCGCGTGGCGCGCGTCGTGGCCGCCGCGCGAGTCCTCGAGGCCGAGCTCACGCGTGAGGAGAATACACTCGTATGAAGCAGGCCTCGGCGGAGGATCTCCGGCGCTGGAGCGAGGAGGTGGCCCGTGACGCGGGGTCGCTGGCGTTCATCCCGCTGGCGGAAGCTTACCGGCGTCAGGGTCGCGACGATGAGGCGCTCCGGGTATGCCTGCGTGGGTTGGAGCGACATCCGTCGAATGTGGAAGCGCACGCGGGTTTGGCTCGCATCTACTTGAGCCGAAAAGACAAGGAGAAGGCGTTCGACGAGTGGCTCCTGATCAGCAAGCTGGATCCGGAGCACTTCGAGACCCGCCGCGGCTTGGGGTTCGGCTACCTGGAGCGGGGCGCGCTGGCGGACGCGGTTCGTCACCTCAGCAAGGCGGCCGAGCTGCGACGCGACGACCAGACGGTGCGGGAAGCGTTGGCCCTGGCGCGCGGTCAGCTGGGCACGGCGCAGCAGCTTGCGCCAAAGCAGGAGTCGGCCGCGCAGGCCGCGAGCACTCAGCGCGTCCGTCCTGTGCCGGAGAGCACGGGGCGGGCTGCGGCAGCCACGTCGACGCCGCGTGCGACGACGGCTGGCCCGCGGCTCGGGCCCGAGAGTCTGTTCGCGACCCTGGTGGAGACGCCCGGGCTGCGCGGCATCGTGCTTCTCGACTCCGATGGCCTGCTGCTGGCCGGCCGCATGAGCGACTCCGGACTCGAGAGCGCCGAAGCCGTGGCCTCGATCTTGAGCGGCGCCATCGACGAGGCGACCCGGACCGCCGCGCACCTCGATATCGGGGGATGGGAAGGGATTCTCCTGGAGACCGAAGATGTGAAAGCATATCTGCAGCCCGTGGGGGACGCGCTTCTGTTGGTGGCGGGCGAAGGCCGTAGCCCCCTGGGCTGGCTGCGCCGCGTGGCCGGTGACGCCCGCGACGCGGCTGCCGCCTTCCTCGCCGGTGACCGCGGATGAGCACGGATTTCCGCGACGCAGTCGGCCGCCTCAACCGTATTCCCGGGGTCCAGGGTGCGATCCTCGTGGATCGCGAGGATGGCATTCCGGTCGAGGCGGACGCGATGGAGCACATCCGCGTCCCGATCGCGGCGGCACTCACGGCCCAATTGTTTCGGCGAGCCTCGCGGTCCGCCGAGGCGGCGCGATTCCGCGAGCTGCGATCGCTGCAGCTGCAGGCCCAGCGTGGCAACGTGTTCGCCGCTGCGGCCGGCCCGTTGCTCGTGGTCGTCGTGACGGATGAGGATGCGAATATCGGATTGGTGCGCACGGAGGTCGCCCGCTTGGCGCAGGAACTCGCAGCCGTCTAGTGCTGGAGCGCTAGCAGATCGCTGACATGCAACGCCTCGATATCAACCAGCACTCCGAAGCGCTCGCCGGAAGCCTGGATCGTTTCGTGCGGGAGGCGCGAGTCCGGCTGGCGTTGCTGCTGAACCGGGCGGGCCAGGTCGTCGCACAACGCGGCTTCACGCGCGCGGTCGACGTCATGGGAACCGCCGCCCTCGCCGCCGGGATCCATTCCTCGTCGGGAGAGCTGGCCAGGGTGGTGGGCGAGCGCAGCTTCGCGCATCTCCATCACAAGGGCGCGGAGCGTCAGCTCTTCCTGGGCCGCTTCGCGACGCCGGCCGAGGAGCTGCTGCTCCTCGCGGTTTTCGATGCAGAGTCATCGCTCGGGCTGGTGCGCGTCTTCTTCGAGGAGTTCGCCCAAGAAGTGGCCGAGCTGCCGGGTTGGAAGGAGGCGGCGCCGCCCCAGGACGAAGCGTTCGAGCGGGACCTGATGGATAGCCTGGACCGCCTGTTCGGGTCCGCTTAGGGAACTATGCCCCTAGTCAGCTACTCGTCACGCGAGATCGTTTGTAAGATCGTCTATTACGGGCCTGGACGCTCCGGCAAGACGACGAACCTCCAGTACGTGCACGCGCAGGTGCCGGAGGATCGCAAGGGACAGATGGTTTCCCTGGCGACGGAGATGGACCGGACGCTGTTCTTCGACTTTCTCCCCCTCGAGCTGGGGAAGATCTCCGGGTTCCGCACGCGCTTCCAGCTGTACACGGTGCCGGGTCAGGTGTACTACAACGCGACGCGCAAGCTCGTGCTTCAGGGCGCGGATGGCGTGGTATTCGTGGCGGACAGCCAGCGCCGCCAGGCGGGGGAGAATATGGAAAGCCTCCGCAACCTGCACGAGAATTTGTTGGAGCAGGAGATGGACATCCGCACCGTGCCGCTCGTATTCCAGTACAACAAGCGGGACCTCCCGGACGTTCTGCCCGTGGCGCTGTTGGAGGAGCAGCTCAATTTCCGCGGAGTTCCCAGCTTTGAGGCGAGCGCCGTAACGGGCCTGGGCGTCTTCGACACGCTGCGCGCGATCAGTGAGCTGGTGCTGCGGCGGCTCGAGAAGCGGGTGGGTGGTGTGTCTCGGAGCGCCGGCTGATGGCGCCTCAATCTCCGGCTGCCGATCGCCGCTCTTCCCGGCGCAGCGAGTCCGACCGCAACTTTACCTTCGACTCCTATGTGGTCGGCCCCGCCAACCGGCTGGCGTGCGCCGCGGCGCGACGAGCCGCGGATGCCCCCGGCGCGAGCTACAATCCGCTTTTCATCTACGCGGCCTCGGGTCTCGGCAAGACTCACATCCTGGAGGCGATGGCGCATCACGCGCGCCAGCGGCACGCCGAGCTACACACGCTCTACCAGCCGGTCGAAAGCTACCTGGACGAGCTCGAGGCGGCGCTGAGCGCCGGCGACCGCGATGGACTGCTCGAGCGCTACCAGCGGCTCGACCTCCTCCTCATCGATGACGTTCAGTTCCTCGCGAAACGCCGGGAAGCGCAGGAGATGCTGCTGCGCAGCTTCGACGCGATCAGCGCCGGCGGTGGTCAGATCGTGCTGGCCAGCGACCGGCCGCCCGGAGAGATCGACGATCTCGATGACCGGCTGCTGTCGCGCTTTTCCGGCGGGCTCATCGTCGACATCGCGACGCCCGAGTACGAGACCAGGGTCGCCATCGTGCTGCGCAAGGTGGAGGAGCGCGGCGCCAAGCTGGCGGCCGAGGTAGCGGAGGTCATCGCGCGAGCGTCGTTCGGGAACGTGCGCGAGCTGATGGGCGGGCTCAACCGCATCCTGGCCGTGCAGGAGCTGGAGGACCGACTCGTCTCGCAGGCCGAGGCGGAAGCGATCGTGGGCGGCAAGGCCGCCCAGCGCCGGGCGTCCGCCGCGACGGACGCCGAATTCGCCTCGTTCCTCGCCGATATCTCGACGACGCTCGCCGAGGTCGTGAACGAGGACCGCTGGCGTCCTCAGGTGGAGCAGGAGGCGGAGCGCTGGGAG
>JACQVC010000443.1 GCA_016209995.1 Gemmatimonadota bacterium | reverse complement strand
CGGGTTCCGCTACCACGCCGCACGGGCGTCAGCCGGAGATGCCGAGGTGCACCTGGCAGATATCCGCGTTCCGCCAGAAACGCCGCCAGCGCGTCGTGGACCACCGCTGTGAGCGGTGGTGTCGGACGCTGATCGGCGATGTACGCCTCGAGAGCAGGGGCGATATCGCCTGGGATGGTCACCGTGGCACGCTTCATCATGAGCAAGCTATCACCACTTGGTGAAACCCGTCAAGTTCCGCTGGAAGTACGACGTCGCGCGCGTAGACCGCGCGGATGGCGGGGGTGAACGTGGGCGTGAATCGCGTCGTGGGTGCGCCTTTAAGGCTGCTGCGAGGAGGAGCGTGGAAGTGCTTCCTCCTATCCGCGTCGTTTGCTCCGCCCGTCCTGTGCCCCGGCCTCACCCCAACGGGCCATGAACTCCGTCACGAAATCGTGGGCCCGTGCGGACTCGACGGCGAGTGGGGCGAGAGACATGGCGACGGTGAGGGCGATGTGATAGCCCTCGGAGCGCGAGGCCGCGGCTCGCCGGAAGGCCGGGTGGGCCTCGTTCACCCACACCGTGGACTCGACCAGCCGCCCCAGTTCCGAGTCGTCGGTGCGGTTCTCGAAACGGATTTCCAGCCCGTACCGACCCGGACGCTTCGGTCCACGGGCTCCGGGCATCACCGTCGCTTGGGCGTTTGCGTCCAGAGATCCGCGCGGCTGGGCGCCGCTTCCGTCCTCGGCAGGCGGACCCTCTACTGCGCCGGAATCTGGTTCGGATGCCCCCGTGCCCGCGGCCTCGCCCCCGATTTCCGCGGAGTGCTCTTCCCGCTCGACCGTAAGCAGCGCCGCGCTCAGGGCTTCGCGTGCATTGGCCGGTCCGGAGCCCAGAGGTAAACGACGTTGGCCTCCGGGACGGCGCTCGACGAGCGTGGCCAGGAGTGGGAACTCATCGGCCATGTCGACGAGCACGCTCTCGAGCTCTCGCTCGATCGGGCGAGTCCTGGGCCTGCGGGTACGAGCCGTGTCCTGTACATCGCCCCACGCCGTCAGCTGCTCGGTCACAGCCTCCTGTAGTGCTTTGCGATAGGCGAGGTACGTAGCGCCGCGCGGCCCGGTGCGGATGAAGTCCGCCTTGTTGAGCGTCAGGCACTCGGCCAAGGCAGGCGTCTCCACCAGGCCCGCCACTTGCTCGGCCGCTGCAGGGGCGACACCAAGCCAGTCCCATCCTCGTTTGATCACCTTGCCCAGCGTGCTGATGGCAACTCCCCGTTCATCCTCGGGCAGCGGATCGGCGCTGCGGCGCAGGTAGCCGACGGCTGCGGGTTTGCGCTTGCGGGCGAGGCGGATCGAGAGCCCGAAACGTCCCTCCTGCCGACTGCTGCGGGCTACGGCTCGCCCGTTGACGACAAATCGCACGCCGGTCGGATAGGTGCGCGACAGGATGCCCTCGAAATCGGGATCCAGGAGCGGTCGGAAGTGCCTTTCGATGGCGCTTTGCAGAAACCCCGGGTCCAGAAGTCGTGACAGGGGGTTAGAGAGTCGGAGCCGTACGGCGGTGCCCGCGTCGCGGACCAGTCCCGGCGGAGGAATCCATTTCCAGGGCGCGCGGTGACGCGAGGCGAGCCGCCAGGATGTCGCAACGTGCGTTCGTCCCCGCCGGCTCTCCGTCACCGCGTCCTCACACACCAGCAACCCGAGCTTGATGCCCACACCTGCGAAACCGATCCCGCGACCGCGTTGCTTGGTCGTGGCGGCGAGATCGTGGTAGCGGCTCAGCTCGCGCCGCGTCATCCCCCTGCCGTCATCCGTGACCGTGAGAGTGGCTGCCTCCGCGTCGGCTTCCAGAGCGATGTGGGCGGCGCCCGAGTCGAGGGCGTTGGCCACGATCTCGGTGAGGATGGTTTCCTCGAGCGACTCCGGATAGGCGTCGCGCAGGTCTTCCAGTAGATGGAGCAGATCGACGCGGGTCTGGCCCAAGATTCCCCCCTTTTCCACTGTGCTCTCGAAGCGAAGATCATGGAGCACAGGGGCCGAGCGGGCAAGCAGGTTTCGTCCGTGGGTGTATGCGACACCTGACCCGCTTCCGTCCCATCCATACATGGAAGCACCGAATGAACGGAGGTATCTTCCGGAGGTTGACGTCTGGGAAGCATCCCGCAGGAGGCGGCATGACAGCGTATCGGCCAACGCGGGCGGACGCATTACTGACGGCTGAGGAGTTCCAGCGTCTGCCGGACGATCCGCAAGGCGGTCGCATGGAGCTCGTGCGCGGGCGAGTCGTGCGTGAGCCACCGCCCAAGCCGGTGCACGGAGGGTTGGACGCTTCATTCGCGGCGCGTCTTTACCAGTTCGTGAAGCAGCGGCGCCTCGGCGTCGTTTTCACCAATGTTGGCTTCATCCTGGGCGTCGATCCGGATACCGTCCGAGGGCCGGATCTCTCCTTTGTGTCGAAGGAACGGATTCCGCCTGGCGGCTATACGAGCGGCGAATACTGGCGTATGGCTCCGGATCTGGCCGTCGAGATTCTCTCGCCGTCGAACACGGCTGCGGAAATCGAGGAGAAAGTCGCGGAGTACCTCGCGGCCGGCGGCCGCTTGGTTTGGGTCGTCAACCCGAAGCGGCGAACGGTGAGGGTCTACGGTTCGGGTGGCGCGGTGCGAACTCTCACAGTCGGCGACGTACTCGAGGGCGAGGACGTATTGCCTGGCTTCCGCCTCTCAGTCGCCAAACTCTTCGAGGCGCTCACTCTGCCACGATAGCACTGCGCGTGCAGCCTACGCCGCGTGCCGCACCGCCTTCACCAGCTCCGACGCCATGTCCTTCGCGTCGCCGAATAGCATCAGCGTCTTTTCATTGTAGAACAGCTCGTTGTCGATGCCCGCGAAGCCGGGCCGCATGCTCCGCTTCATGAAGATGATCGTGTGGGCCTTGTCCACGTCCAGGATGGGCATGCCGGCAATAACGCTGTCCGGACGGCGGGCGGAGGGGTTTACCACATCGTTCGCGCCTACGATGACGGCCACATCCGTGCGATCGAACTCGGGGTTGATGTCGTCGAGGTCGTAGAGCTTGGTGTAGGGCACGTCGGCTTCGGCCAGCAGGACGTTCATGTGGCCGGGCATCCGTCCCGCCACAGGGTGGATCGCGAACTTCACTTCCACCCCGCGCTTCTCGAGCGCGTCCGCCAGCTCGCGGACGACGTGCTGGGCTTGAGCGACCGCGAGCCCGTAGCCCGGCACGATGACGACCTTGCGCGCGTAGGCGAGGATCGTGGCGGCATCCTCGGCGGAGACCGAGCGTACCGGCGCCGCGACGGCACCGGCTCCCGCCACTGCCGCGACCTGGCCGCCCGTCCCGAACGCGCCGAACGCCACATTGGCCAGCGAGCGGTTCATCGCTTTACACATGATATTCGTGAGGATGAGACCCGATGCGCCGACGAGCGCCCCGCTGATGATGAGCGCCATGTTCCCGATCACGAAACCGGCCAGCGATCCGGCGATTCCCGAATACGAGTTGAGCAGCGAGATCACCACCGGCATGTCCGCGCCGCCGATCGGGATCACGAGCGTCACACCGAGGACGAGCGACAGAATCGTGATGATCAGAAGCACGTTCGCCGTCGGCGCGGTGACCGCCTGCTGGACACCCAGCCCGAGCACGACCAGGAAGAGCAGCAAGTTGGCGGTCTTCTGGAGAGGGTAGGTGATCGGTGCGCCCGTCAT
>JACQVC010000051.1 GCA_016209995.1 Gemmatimonadota bacterium | reverse complement strand
GACGTACGTAGTGCACGGTCCGCATCAGCTACGGGGGATCGAGGTCTACAAGGGCAAGCCGATCTTCTACAGTCTGGGCAACTTCATCTTCCAGAACGAGACCATCGATCCCATGCCGGCCGACCACTACGAGCAGTATGACCTTCCGGACACGGCGTTGGCCGCGGACCTCTACGATGCGCGGTTCCGTGGGGGCACGACGGGCTTCCCATCCAGCCCGATCTGGTACGAGAGCGTGATCGCGGTGCCCACGTTCCGGGGCACGCAGCTCGTGGACCTGAAACTGTACCCGATCGATATGGCCCAGACCGCACCGCGTTCGCAGCGCGGGACACCGCGGCTCGCGGACGAGGCGACCGGCCGTAAGATCATCGAGCGGCTGGCGCGATTCTCGGAGCCATTCGGCACGCGAATCGTGTACGAGAACGGGATCGGCGTCTGGCGCCCGACGGCGGCGCGGGCTAGCGGGCGGTAGCGGGCGGTCCCACGCGTCGTCGTTTTGCAGCAAGACCGAGTCCGCGAGTCAACACGTCAAGCAAGGGAGGCACAATGCTCCTCGTCCGCGACATCATGTACTGCAAGCCGGGTAAGGTGCGCCCGATGGTCGAGAAGTTCCTCGCGATGGCGAAGCTCATCAAGGCGCGAGGAATGGGAAAGATGCGCGTCCTGACGGACGTGACAGGAGAGCGCTACTGGACGGTGGTGGCGGAGAGTGAGGTCCCGAGTCTGGAAGCCTACATGGCCATGACGCAGAGCCCGCAAGACGAGAAGGAGCTCGAGGAGATCATGAAGGGCTATCATGATCTGGTCGACCAGGGCCGTCGGGAGATCTACACGATCGAGGAGTAGAGTGGTCCGACCTTTCGACTGAACGTCGGCACGGCGGAACGCTCATGAAGTCGGCAGCGCAGCGCCTGGCCGACGATTACTCGTCGAGCGCGCCGGACTACGCCGGACTCTGGGGACCGGTTATCCTTCCCATGGCGCTGCCGCTGCTGGACCGACTGCCGCTCGAGACGTGCCAGCGGGTCCTCGACATCGGCACGGGCGTTGGCGGCCTCGTCGACCACCTGCGGCTACGAGCTTCGACGGCGTTCATCTGCGGCATCGATCGCGCGGAAGGAATGGTACGAGTTGGCGCGCGAACGCGGCGCGGTCCCTTCGCCGTCATGGACGCGGAGTGTCTCGCCGTTCGTTCCGGCGTGTTCGATCTCATCACGATGGTGTTCGTGCTGTTTCATCTCCCGCAACCCGGGCAAGGCCTGCGTGAGGCCGTACGCGTGTTGCGGCCCGGTGGCGCCATCGGCCTGACGACGTGGGGCGACGATCCCGGCCTCCCCGGCCTCGAGATCTGGACCGAAGAGCTGGACCGGTTCGGCGCCGGTCCCGATCCGCGCGACGAGTGCGTCCGTCAGCATGGTCTCATGGATGAACCGGTCAAGGTTCGTCGGCTTCTGGACGCCGCCGGCCTCACCGCCCTTACGATATGGACGCGCCGCTACGAACGTGCGTGGGATCTCGGCTCTCTGCTAGTTCTACAGAAAGCGTGTGGGACACCCGGCCGGCGCCTGGCGACGCTGTCGCCGGGCGAGCGGGCTGCGTGTAGCGAAAGGGTTCGCGTCCGACTCGAGGCGTTGCGGCCCGAAGAGCTGGTCTGGCGCTGTGAGGTGCTGTTCGCGGTGGCTACATGTTAACGCAGGCGCCAGCAACGAACCGCCCCTGAGCTACGGCAGGACGTCAGACCACCGGTCAGAACTCCTCGAGCAGCTTCTTCACCTTCTTGGGATTGTCACTGACGAAGGCGATCTCGACCAGATCATCCATGATGCCGGTCAAGTAGACGGCCTCGAGGTTGATCCCCTGATCCCCGAGCCGGGCGGTGACGTCGGCGAGCTGTCCGGCCTTGTTCTCCAGCAGCACGGTGTGCACCTCGTTCTCGGTGAACCGGATGTTCGCCGCCTCGAGCGCGCCGCGCGCGGCCTCAATGTCATCGGGAATGATGCGCACGACGGCCTGGCCGCCGAGGCTGATCGCGGCGAGCGACTTGATGTTGACGCTGCGTTTGGCCAGCGCCTGGGCCACCCGGGCCAGGTCGCCGGGATGATGCGAGAGTTGGATCGAGCAGTCTCTCATGGTCGTCTCCGCTAACTTGGTGGTTTCAACCTGCGGACCGTACAGACGCGGCGCAAGGCGGGTATGTTTGCTAGGACACCCACCCGAGGACCTCGGTCCATTCCGCGCGCAGTCCCAGCTCCTCGACCCACCTTTCGAGGTAGGATCGATCGAGAGAAGCCCATGGGGCCTCGAGCAGCTGGACGACGTCGCGCCGCTGCAGCTCGGACTCGCCCAGCCGGCTCCATTCCAACTTGGCCAGAATCAGGTCTTCGACTCTCGTTAGCGACACGTCGACGCCAAGCACGGTGGCCGGACGCCGGCGGGAGAACTCCTCGAGGCTGAACGATCGATCCTTGCGGATGATGAAATCGACTTTCCAACCCCGCTCCGCGTCGACTGCAGCGACCCGGTGAGCATGTATGGGACGCCCGACGGACTCGCTCAGGTCGATCGCCCGTTGGAAACGACCTTCCGGGCCCATGCGTGCGAGAGCCGCAAGGTACACGGCCCAAGCGGCGGGTGACGTGTCTCGAGGCGGGGCGATCATGGCCCCAAATCTATACGCTTCTTCATGATCCGCCTATCGTTGGATTCGGGCGAGGAGGGCGGGGGGTCCCGAATAGGTCCAGGGGGCTGGTATACAGGCTCCTGATACATTAGTTTGCTCATCGTAGTAGAACCGCGAGCTGGAATCTTCTTCTCACCAGAACGGTCCCCGCTCAGGATGGGACCGACGCCCTCCGCAGCGTCGCTTCACTCCTCCGGTTCACACTAGAACAGGCATGGCGCCCGGCCACACATCCGTCGCCGGAGGCGCAGGCCTACACATGTGAGGAGTTTCTCCTAATGAAGGTATTGTTCAATTCTTTAGGCCTCGCGCCCGAGCTGCTGAAGGCTCTCGCCGAGGAAGGCTACAGCGAGCCCACCCCGATTCAGCGGGAAGCCATCCCGCTGGCGCTCGACGGGCGCGATGTCGTCGGTTCTGCGCAGACGGGTACGGGCAAGACCGCCGCGTTCCTGCTGCCGATTCTCCAGCGCCTGCAG
>JACQVC010000442.1 GCA_016209995.1 Gemmatimonadota bacterium | reverse complement strand
TTGAAGACGCTCGTCCAGATGAAGAAGATTCGGCCGACCCACACGCTTTGCGTCGCATCAGCGGCCGTGAAGAGGAAGAAGAACGCGACGATGTTCAGGATGAAGAACCGATAGATCCAGGGAACGAACACTCGCCGCGGATACCTCGCCACCAGCCACGTGAAGATGGGATGCAGGAGCAGCATCCCGACCAGCGTGCCCGAGAACAGCCAGGCCAGGTTGTTGACTCCGCCCGCGACGCCCATCTGATCGCGAATCGGTCGGATCACGAAGTAGGCCGCGAGCACGAAATAGAAGTACGCGACGGACCATAGCAGCGCCGCGGCTTCCTCCTCGCGCACGTCCACCGTCCTCCGCAGCAGTCTTCCTATGGTTGTGCTCACGCAGCCCTCGGCAGCTCGCCCTACCGGTTGCTAGATTCTTCCACCTGCGCCGCTACTCTTACGGCGCCGGACCACCATGATACAAGGATGCCCGCCGGGTTGGAAACGTTGATGCGCGCTCGCTCGCCGCGGCCCGCACCGTCGACCGAAGGTCGCACGGAAGCCGCCTCGAGCACTTCGTGGCCACCACGGACGCCAGGTCAGGCGCCCCGGATCCAGCCAAAGGAGCCAAGAGACACTACGCTGGCGTGAAGGGCTCGCTGAGTTACTGGGCGAACCGAGCGGAAGCGAGGTCGATTTTGTCTGGTGGCGCGGAAACAACATGGTCGCGATCGAAGTCAAGTCCAGCCGCCGTTACCGTAGTGAGTTCCGGGCCGGAATCCATGCGCTAACGGGGAGTGCTCGAGCCAGAAGTTACATTGTGTACCGCGGCGACGCGGAGCTCGATGTCGAGGGCACACGCGTGCTGCCCCTCGAGGTCTTTCTCTCTCGTCTCCACGGCGGCGATATCCTCGGCTGAGAACCGCGGCCGCTGACCTTTTAGCTTGACCAAAGCGGAGCTTTATCCTCGGCCCAGCGACGTGCGACCTGCTCCGACGCCGCAGCGCGGAGCTCAAACAACCCGAGCAGGATACGCCCTTCGTACGGCTTTAAGGATCTCCTCACGCATCCTGTTGTCCGCGTTCCGGGCGAGATCCAGCGCTCCGTTGACCGCCGCGATGATGCGACCCTCGTCACGTCGATCGGTGGTGAACCCATGCTCGTCCAGCCACTCGGCGACCTGGCTCCAGCGCCAGAGACGGATACGCCTGGCAGAGGAGCCTGAAACAGGCACGGGGAAACCGCCAGGTCCCCGAGCGCCTTCGCTGAGAAGGCGGACACTCTCGCGAGTTCTTCCCATGCGATCGGCGATGTCGCTGGCCGTCACAAGCTCATCCGGCTCTACATGGGCCACCACTGCGCCGGGTATGGAGCTCACGTCCCGAATCGCCGACAAGACGGCATCCAGAAAGGAATCGGCTTCCCGGTCAAACTCCAGGTACACCGCTCCACTACGCGTGCCGAGCGCCGCGTCGCCGCATCCGGCTCCGTGGACCGCATCTTCGAGCTCGGACGTGAGAGCACGGGGGCTCTCCAGGACGAGCGTGAACGTGTGGACTCTCATGGCTGTTCTCCGAAGCGGTCGCCAAAGCGCCGAATCTGTCTCGCATGGTTATCCACGGATTTCGGCGTCGACCATACCGACATGATGCTCTCGCCGTCCGGTGCGTAGAGCCGTCCCCAGGCGTGGGACGAGCGGCCCGCCTTCTCCGCTCTGCAGCCCCGCGCCTCCGCGTAGCGGAGTGCCCCCCCGATTTCCTTTTTCGGATGTCGCGGTCGCTTCACGGAAGCTAGCGGGGTGTTTGCAGTTGTCAACACCTGACGGGGCATGCCAATGGTGTGAACCCAAGAGAACAGTCTGACGGCTACGTCGGGGCAAACCCATGTCCCTTTGGGAACGCGTCGAGGGAGCGCGAAGGAGATTGTCGAGAGGTCGGCCGCTAGCCGGTGAAAGCCTGATCATCGCTCGCATCTCCAATTCCTTCAATCATTTGACCAAAGTGCAATCGTATTGCGTACTTTCCGCATGTGCATTGAGCGCGACTGGTCGCGGGCGGTGTCCGCACTGCGCCCTCCGCTCACCACGCACCTATGTGCTCGCACCTCGCGACAGGTCGGCGGATCGAGCAGATTCACCCAGACCGGGTTCGGCAGTTGAGCCCGGACCCAGGTTGTCTTTCCGGTTCCGCGTGGACCCAGTAGAAAGAAGCCCCGGGACGGCAGCTCTAAGAATCGACGTGCTATCGCCTTTATGAGTCGCAAAACGGCGGTAGGCTTGCCGAAATGCGGCATAGAGACGGATGTTCGCTGACGCCGGCTCGACCAGCCTCACACTTATCCAGAGTTCCGCGTCCGCATAAGTGACTCCATTGGCCAGATCGCACGACAATCTGCGCGGCGTTGCCGCGATGCTGGTGGCGGTCGGCGCGCTTTCGCTCATGGACGCCTGCCTCAAGCTCCTGGCACCGCACTATTCCGCATTGCAGGTGGCGTCCCTGCGCGGCCTGTCCACGCTGCCGATCGTGTTGGTGTGGGTGGGCCTGCGCGGCGGTTACGGGCAGCTTCTGCGCGTGCGCTTCGGCCTGCACCTGCTGCGCGGCGTCATCGGCATCGTCATGCTGGCGGCGTTCACGTACGGGGTGCGGTATCTGCCCCTCGCCGAAGCGTACTCGATCTTCTTCGTGGCGCCCCTCATGATCACCGCACTCGCGGTTCCTATCCTGCGCGAGCGCGTGGATGGGCGGCGCTGGCTGGCGATCGCTGTCGGTTTCAGCAGCGTATTGATCGTGCTGCGACCGACGGGCACCGCCGCGTTGACGATTCCCGGCCTGGCGGTTCTCGCGACGGCGGTCGGCTACGCGCTGTCCGCCATCACGGTACGCGTGCTCGGCCGCACGGACACGACCGAGAGCATGGTGTTCTGGCTGATGACCATGATCGGACTCGGGGCCGGTCTGCTGGCGCTGCCGGTGTGGCGTCCCATCGAGTCCACACACTGGCAGGTCATCGTCGGCATGGCGATCTCCGGATCACTCGGCCAATGGGCGATCACGGAGGCGTTCCGGCGAGGGGAAGCGTCGCTCATAGCGCCGTTCGAGTACACGGCCCTGGCATGGGGTGTAGGCCTCGACTGGTTCCTGTGGCGGACGGTCCCCGCTCTCGTCACGCTCGCCGGCGCCGGCGTGATCATCGCCAGTGGCGTCTACCTGATCCGACGCGAGCGCGTGCACGTGGAAGCCGAGCATCCGTAGCGCGATGTTCATCCCTTCGGCTTCCAGAGCAAGTGCGAAGTGGATCGCCTAGCCACACGCCCTGCAGATTCAGCCTTTGAGGAGGGTTGCCGAACTGTCCCGGCGGCCCATGGAGTCCGGGCGGACCTGCAAGGGGGCTTGATGCGCGTGGGCCGCCGACCTATTCTTGCCCGACCAACCATAAGCCCCTCCAGCGGGCGATCCTCGCCCGCCCCTGTTGTTCTACATGTTTTGTCGACGCCTGGCTAGCGGCTGATGGGCAGTCGCCGGATATGGCGAAGAAGGTGTATCGGCTCAGCCGCTATCAGCACACGGCCGCTGGGAACCGACGTGGTTTTCGGACGCTCAAGACACACCCGGAAGGCGATCTGAGATGCGAGGAGCCACGGCGCTTCGCTGCATCGGCAGGAGTCGAGTTAATACGCACCGCATCGCGGATCCACGGCTGGTGTCGACTTAGGCGAACGCCTTCGCCTTTCCCGGCTGCGGCGCCGATTACCCTGAAAAGGTTCGTGATGTCTCGACGGCAGCGCGGTTATCGCGAAACGACATCGCCAATTAGTTCAGTTCATTAAAGCATGGTTATACGCCATGACGGAGGATCGGTGAGCCAGCAGACAATGGGTGGGACTTTAATGGGATTGCTGAGGGCGTGCTTCTGCCTTTGGCTCCTCATGACTACTGCGGTTTCCCTCAACGGGCAGGGTATACCCGCGCCCTTCACTGAGGGCTTCCTTGATCGAGTCCGCCAAGAAGCTGTGACTCCCAGTGGTGCTCTCCCGAGGGCTGTTCACGTCCTTGCTGTCAATGAGTTTCCTGGGCGCCTCTCCTCGTACGTTCAAGGGGCGCCCAACGAC
>JACQVC010000441.1 GCA_016209995.1 Gemmatimonadota bacterium | reverse complement strand
CGAGCACGACCAGGAAGAGCAGCAAGTTGGCGGTCTTCTGGAGAGGGTAGGTGATCGGTGCGCCCGTCATGAGCTCCTGGAGCTTGGCGAACGCAACCATGCTTCCCGAGAACGTCACCGCCCCGATGAGCAGCGTCAGCACGATCGTGACGATCTCCGTCTGCGGAACCGCGCCCGCCGCCTGAAGCCGGAGGAACTCCGCGTAGGCGACGAGCGTCGAGGCGCCCCCGCCGAACCCGTTGAACAGGCCGACCATCTGCGGCATCGCTGTCATCTTCACCAGCCGAGCCGACAGCATCCCGATGAGCGATCCGATGAACAGGCCCGTCAGGATCATCGGCCAGTTCAGGACCCCCTGGTCGACCAGCGTCAGGACGATGGCCAGCAGCATCCCGAGCGCAGCCAGGGCATTGCCGCCCCGCGCGGTGGCCGGCGAGCTGAGCTGCTTCAGCCCGTAGATGAAGAGGACCGCCGAGACGAGATACCCGAGCTGAACGATGACCGACAACAACGTGACCGGACTGTCCATGCCGCCTTCTCCCCTCACTTCCGCTTGAACATCTGAAGCATCCGGTCCGTCACCGCGAATCCGCCCACCACGTTGATCATGGCCATGATCACGGCCACGAGCCCGAGCCACTCGGCCAGTGAGCTCTCCCTGGGGGCCACGATGACCAGCGCGCCGATGATCGTGATGCCCGAAATCGCGTTCGCGCCCGACATCAGCGGCGTGTGGAGCGTGGGAGGCACCTTGTGGATGATCTCGGAGCCGGCCAGCATGGCCAGCACGAACAGGTACAACCCTACCAGGATGCCGCCGTTCATGATGCCATCCTTGCCTTGATCCGTTCGTGAACCACCTCGCCTGCGTGCGTGACACACATGCCGCTGGTGATCTCATCCTGGAAATCGACGTTCAATTTGCCGTCCTTCACCAGGTGGAGGAGCACACTCGCGATGTTACGCGAGTACATCTGGCTGGCGGGCACCGGCAGTGTCGCGGGGAGATTGGCTGCCCCCACGATTCGTACGCCATGGCAGACCGTCTCCTGATCCGGGCGAGTCAGCTCGCAGTTGCCACCCGTGTCGGCGGCCAGGTCGACGATGATCGCCCCCGGCCGCATGAGCTTCACCGTGTCCTCCGGAATCAGGATGGGCGCCCGCGCCCCCGGGATTGCCGCCGTCGTGATGATCGCGTCGGCCTCGCGCGCGTGCTCGCGTATCACGTCGATCTCGCGCCGGTGCGTCTCTGCGGACAGCTCTTTCGCGTATCCGCCGGCCGTCTGCGTCTCTTCCGCGATCGGCATCTCGATGAAGCTGGCGCCCAGACTCTGCACCTCCTCCTTGACCGCGGGGCGCACGTCGAACGCTTCCACCAACGCGCCGAGCCGTCGTGCCGTCGCAATGGCCTGCAGCCCCGCGACGCCGGCGCCCAGCACGAGCACGCGACCCGGCCGAATCGTGCCTGCCGCCGTCGTCAGCATCGGCAGGAACTTCGCGAGCGAGTCTGCCGCCAGGACCGCGGCCTTGTAACCGGCCACCGTGGCCTGCGACGACAGAGCGTCCATGCGCTGAGCTCGTGTCGTCCGGGGAACCATTTCCATGCTGAAGCTGGTGATGCGCCGCCGCGCCAACAGGCGGACCAGCTCGAGATCGTTGAGGGGCTGGAGAAAGGAAACCAGGGCGGAGCCTTCGCGGAGTAGATCCACCTCGTGCTGAGCAAGCCTTTCGTTGCGCACGGGCTTCTGGACCTTCACCACGATGTCCGCTTCGGCAAGAAGGCGTGCGGCATCATCCACGATCGCCGCGCCCGCGTCACCGTATGCCGAATCGGGCACGTACGCTCCCTCACCGGCACCCGCCTGAACGCTCACCCGCAACCCCGCCTTACCGAGCTGAACGACGGTCTCGGGCACCAGGGCCACGCGCCGTTCCCCCGCTACGATCTCTTTCGGTACTGCGACTCTCATCGCGCGTATTCTCTCCGCAAGGGAGTACGTCCGAGCTGCCGTCGTTGGCCGGGAAAAAACCGGCGTATGAGATAGCGATGGACCCGCCAGTCCGCAATCCGCTTCAGCCCGTGTCGGTCTACGGCGCGCCAGAGCGCGATGACCCCGGGGGCGTTGTCGCAATGCCGGAGAGGCCGTTGACAACCCCCAAGGAGGGTGTTTACACTGTTAACCTATGACCCAACGAGATCGGATTCTGCGCTGCGCCTGCGAGCTGTACGTTGCGGACGGCCTCAAGGGGCTGTCCATGCGACGGGTGGCCCGGCGGCTGGGTGTCACGGCCCCGGCGCTGTACCGTCACTTCGAGGATCGGAACGATCTGGTCTTCGAACTGATCGGCGAGGCGTTCGACGTGTTGGCGCGCTATCTGTACCGCGCGCTGGAGGGCGAGACGCCGCGCGAGCGGCTGCGACTGGCCGGCGATGCATACCTGCGTTTTGCCCTGGAAGACCCTGAGTACTACGAGCTGCTCTTCGTTTCACCCGCACAGCTGGGCGCCCACGCGATACCCGAGGAGATCTGCGTGCGGGGGGACGCCTTGCACCAATTCATGACCGACCGCATTCGGGAGTGCATGAACGCTGGAATTCTGAAAGCGGACGATGCTCAGAGCGTAGCCCTGACGCTGTGGGCGCTGAGTCACGGGCTGGTGTCTTTGTACGTAGGCGGGAAACTGCGGGTGGAGCGGCCCGTCTTCGAGGCGATGTACCGGGGGTCGTTCCGTCGGCTTTTCGACGGTCTGGAAGCGCCGGCCGTGGCCGCTGCGGACGTGGTTGCCGATGTTAACAATGTTAGCAGCGCGACGGCAGCCGGCGATTGAATGCCACGAGGGGATGAAACCTGGTGGGCGCGAAGGCCGTATGGGGGGCGGGGTTGGGAGGCTGTGAACGGATGCTGAAGACGATGGACCAGGAGAATCAACCGATGGGAGTCCGCATGGACACAAGAGCGTGGCGGCGGCATACGCGTATCCGTGCCGTCCTGATGGTTTGGTTGGGGGGCTGGGGGGGCTGGGGGGGCGCGGCTCCGTTGAGTGCACAGCAGACGCGCCCGGCGCCGGAAGCTCAGCGCCTTTCCCTCGAGGACGCGGTGCGTCTGGCCCTGGAGCGCAATCGCGCCCTACGCGACGCGCAGCTCGTGCTGGAGGGCGCGGAGGCGCAGGTATCCGAAGCGTGGTCGAGCGTCTTGCCGAGCATCGACCTGAATGCTTCGTATACGAGAAGCCTAGCTGTCCCGAAGACGTTCATTCCCGCCGTCATTTTTGATCCGGACGCCGACCCGGACGAGCTGGTGGGCGTGCAGTTCGGAGCGGACAACAGCTGGAGCTCGCAGATTCGCGTGGAACAGCCGTTGTTTCGGGCTGCCGCCTTCATCGGAGTGGGCGCGGCGGGCCGCTACCGCGAGCTACAGAACGAGCTGGTTCGGGGAACCGCGCAGCAGGTGGTCACGCAGGTGCGGATCGCCTACTACGACCTGTTGCTGGCGCAGGAACAGGCGAGACTTACGGACAACACTGTGCGGCGCGTGCGCGAGACGCTGCAGGAGTCCCGAGCGATGAACAAGGCGGGGCTCATCTCGGACTACGAGGTGCTGCGCCTGGAGGTCGAGCTGGGCAACCTGGAGCCGAATCTCAGGCGCGCACAGAACATGGTGGCCCAGGCCAGGCGAACGCTCGGGGTGCAGTTGGGCGTGGAGAACGCCGAGTCGCTGGAGGTCGAGGGGAGCCTGAGCGAGGTGGACCTGGGGCGGACGGCCTCGAGCGCGGCGGCGGGCTCTCCGCTGGTGCGTTTCGCGGGTCTGGCCGATGCGGAGATCATGCCGGAGCAGCAAGTCGTCGCTCTGGCCATGGAGCAGCGGTCCGACTTGCGGCAGCTGGAGCTGATGGAGCGACTCCGGCACGCGGAGTTCAGAGTCGAGCAATCGGAGTATCTCCCCACCATCTCGCTGTTCGGGACGTATCTGATCAGCGCACAGGAGAACGGTCACCCCGACTTCTTTGGCGAGAGCTCACTGCAGCGCTCCTACGGGCGGCAGGTCGGGGTCGAGGTGTCGCTGCCGCTGTTCGCGGGATTTCGGCGACCGGCACGCGTGAGCCAGAGACGCGCTGCGGTCGAGCAGGCGGCGACTCAGCTCAGGCTGGCGGCTGACCAGGCGGAGCACCAGGTGCAAACCTACCTGGAGCAGCTGGAGGAGACGCGGCGGCGCGCGGATGCCGCTCGCCTGGCCGTGTCTCAAGCGCGCCGCGGGTTCGAGATCGTAAGCGCGCAGTACCGGGAGGGGCTGAGCAGCCAGCTCGAGACCACGGATGCGGAGGTGGCGCTGCGCCAGAGCGAGTTCAACTACGCGCAGGCGGTCTATGACTATCTGGCGGCGCAGGCGCGCCTCGATGAGGCAACGGGATCCGTGCCGTTCGTAGACCCGGGCGCCGGTGGCGTGGGGATACCCGTCGCCGTCTCGGGGAACGGGCACCAGTAAGAAGCGATCCCCACTGGAGGCCGGCGGGTAGAAACAAAATTCACATGACGACCAGGGGAGAACAACCATGCCGATAGATAGGAAGTGGGCGCGAGGTGCGCTGGCGGTCCTGACCGCCTTAGCCCTCGCCTGTACGGACGGGAGCGCAGCCGACGAGCGCGGGGCGGCGGGCTCCGGGGATTCGGGGGGCTCCACCGCAGCCGCGGCGGCGGCCGGGTCGCGCCGAGTCATCAACGTCGAGGTGCTCACGGTGGCCGAGCGCCCGTTCACCGAACAGGTGAGGCTCACGGGAACCGCCGAGGCCGACATCGACGTGACCGTGGCCGCCGAGGAAAACGGCGTCATTCGCGAGGTCCTCGTGGAGAAGGGGGTATCGCTCAGCGCAGGCGATGCCATGGCCCGCATCGATGATTCCGTGCTGCGGCCGCAGGTCGAGGAGGCGCGGGCACAGGCGGCCCTGGCGCGCGAGACGTACGAACGGCGGCGCCGTCTGTGGGAAGAGGATCGCGTCGGCTCCGAGCTGGCTTACCTCGAGGCGAAGTACGGAGCCGAGCGGGCGGAGGCCACGCTGCGGCTGCTCGAGGAGCGGCTCCAGCGCACGACCATTCGCTCTCCGATCAACGGAATCCTCGAAGATCGCTTCGTCGAAATCGGCACGCTGGTCTCGGCGGGCGCGCGTGTGGGCCGGGTCGTGAACGTGGACCGCCTGCAGGTGGTGGGCGGCGTACCGGAGCGCTACGCGGCCGATGTGCGCAGGGGCGCGCCGGTGCGGGTAACCTTCGCTGTGCTTCCGGACCGCGTCTTCGAAGGTCGCGTTTCCTTCGTGGGCGCGACCGTGAATGCGGAGAACCGCACGTTCCTGGTCGAGGTCACGCTGCCGAACCCGGGTCGTGTGGTCAAGCCGGAGATGATCGCGAACGTCGTCGTGACCCGCCGGGCTCTGGAGAGCGCGGTCGTCATCCCGCAGGAGGCGCTGGTGCGCGTCGAGGATGGCTTCGTGGTTTTCGTGATCGTCGAGCGCGAGGGCGCCCGGGTAGCCGAATCGCGCAAGGTAGAGCCGGGCGCGACGCAGGAGAATCAGGTGGTGATCCGTTCGGGCTTGCGGCCCGGCGACACGCTCGTCGTCGTCGGGCAGCTTCAGCTCGCCAGTGGCGATCGTGTGAACATCGTGGCTGAGCGTTGAGGTTACCATGACAAACGATCAACGGCAGGGCGCTCACGGGCCGGACGGATCGCAGCCGCGCCTGGAGCGCTTCCAGGAATTCTGGCCCACGTCCCTCGCGTTGCGTCACCGCACGAGCACCCTGGTACTGCTGGGCATCATCACGTTTGCCGGGCTCTTCGCGTACCGCACTCTGCCGAAGGAATCGGCCCCCGAGATCGAGGTTCCGGCGCTGGCCATTTCCACCATCTATCCCGGCGTGTCGGCGGGCGACGTGGAGACGCTGGTCACGCGCGTGCTCGAGGAGGACCTGAACACTATAGCGGACATCAAGACCCTCTCCTCCACCTCGCTCGAAGGGTACTCGGTCGTCACGGCCGAGTTCGAGCCCAGCGTGAGCCTCGATGAGGCGCTGCAGAAGGTGCGCGAGAAGGTGGACCTGGCGAAGCCGGACCTTCCCGCGGATGCCGAGGAGCCGATTATTACGGAGTTCAACTTCGCCGAGATCCCGATCATGCAGGTGAATCTCTCGGGGGAGTATGGGCTCGTGCGACTCGAGGAGGTGGCCGAGGATCTGCGGGACCGTCTGGAGCAGATTCCCTCGCTGCTCGAGGTACGGCTCTCCGGCGGACTGGAACGCGAGGTCGCGGTCGACGTGGATCTCGGCCGGCTCAAGTATTACGGCATCGCGCTGGGCGACATCGTGGACGCCATCCGCAGCGAGAACGTGAATGTGCCCGGCGGCTCGATCGACGTGGGGAGTCTCAAGTACGTCGTGCGCGTGGACGGCGAGTTCGTGGACCCGCGCGTCATCGAGGATGTGGTGATCACGACGAAGAACGGGCGCCCGATCTACGTGCGCGACGTGGCCGAGGTAAGCTTCGGCTTCCAGGAGCGGGCGAGCTACGCGCGCCTGGACGGCAATCCGGTAGTCACGCTGGACATCGTGAAGCGGTCGGGCGAGAACATCATCGAGACGGCGGAAGCCGTGAAGGCCACCGTCGCTCAGGTGCAGGCCGAGTTTCCGCCCACCACCGTGGTGAAGATCACCTCGGATCAGTCCACCGAAATCGAGACGATGGTGAGCAGTCTCCAGAACGGCATCGTTTTCGGCTTGATTCTGATCTTCGCGGTCCTGCTCTTCTTCCTCGGGTTGCGCAACGCGGGGTTCGCGGCCATTTCGATCCCCACGTCGCTGCTCCTCTCCTTTCTGGTCATGCAGGCCGCGGGCATGACCGTCAACATGGTCGTGCTCTTCTCCCTGATCCTGGCGTTGGGGTTGGTGGTGGACGACTCGATCGTCGTGACGGAGGTCATCTACCGGTTCATGGAGCAGGGGTTCGACCGTAGTACGGCGGCGCGCAAAGCCGTGGGCGAGGTGGCCGTCCCTGTGATCACTTCGACGCTCACGACGTTGGCCGCCTTCGTGCCGCTGCTCTTCTGGCCCGGAATCGTGGGCGAGTTCATGGGCTATCTGCCTATCACCATGATCATCGCGCTCACCAGCTCGCTCTTCGTGGCGCTGGTGATCGTTCCGGTGGTGTGCGCCCTGTACATGCGGCCGGATCATGCCCCGCGGGGCGCAGGTCTGACGCCGGCGGCGCGCTGGTCGTTGCTGGGCGGCGCGGCGCTCGGCCTGCTGTTGTTGGCGGCCGCCAACGTGCTGACGGCCGTGCTGCTTGCGGTCACGGCGGTCGTGTTGGTCGCCCTGCACCGCGCCGTCCTGGCGCGCGCGTCGCGCGTGTTCCAGGATCGCGGATTCCCGGCCATCATCGGCCGGTACGAGCGGATCGTGCGTTGGGCGCTCGATCACCGCGCGGCCGTCTTGGGCGGTACGGCCGCCGCGTTCGTGCTTACGGTCGTGGCCTTCGGAGCGCTCAACGCCGGGATCGAGTTCTTCCCGGAGGACATCCCGCCGAATCAGGCCTGGATCCAGATTGAAGCGCCGGAAGGAACGAGCGCCGATTTCACGAACGACGTGGCGCTCCGGGTCGAGCAGCAGCTCGAGGGCGTGCCCGGGATGGCGGACGCGAAGTCCGTCGTCGCGACGGTGGGTGGCTCCGGTGGTGACTGGTTCATGGGCGGCGGCGCCGGCGGCCCGAATACCGGACGCGTCATGATCAGTTTCGTCGACTACGCGGAGCGCAGCGCGGATGCATTCGCCACGGTCGGGGAGCTGCAGCAGCGAATTGGACAGGGCATCGCGGGCGCGGACATCACAACCGAGCTGCCGGCCATGGGGCCCCCCAGCGGCGCAGCCGTGAACATCGAGATCGTGGGCGAGGACACCGAGGTATTGAGGCGCCTGGCGGATCAGGCGATTGCGACGCTCGAGGCGGCACCGGTCTACGCGCAGCTCTCGGGACTCGAGAGTGACCTGTCGCAAGGTAGCCCCGAGCTGTCCGTGCACGTGGACCGGGAGAAAGCCGCGCTCTACGGCCTCAACACGTCGAAAGTGGCCGGCGCCGTCCGGGGTGCGATCCAGGGAATCGAGGCCGCGAAGTACCGCACGGGCAAAGATGAGTACGACATCGTGGTGCGTTTGGCCGAGTCGTACCGCAGCGACCTGAACAGCCTCGAGGACCTGACCGCTGCGGCGGATGGCGGACGCCAGATCCCGCTCCTCTCCGTGGCGGATTGGACGGTGGGCGAGGGGCTTGGAGCGATCCGACGCAAAGACCTGGACCGCGTGGTGACGGTCAGTTCCGACGCGCGGGCTGGATACAATAGCAACGCGGTACTCGCGGAGGTCCAGCAGACGCTGGCGGACTTCGGGCGTGCGCTGCCGAGTGGCTATGCCGTGCGCTACACGGGACAGCAGCAGGAGCAGCAGGAATCGCAGGATTTCCTCTGGCAGGCGTTCCTGGGCGGGATTATGCTGATCGCGCTGATCCTGATCAGCGAATTCAACTCCGT
>JACQVC010000440.1 GCA_016209995.1 Gemmatimonadota bacterium | reverse complement strand
GCCCAGGCCCGTGCCCTCGATGAACACCTGCGCCGACGACAGCGGTCGCCCGGACGCCGCGTCCGTCACCACGCCGGTCAGCGAGCCCGTCGGCTGAGCCTGGGCCCAGGACCACGAGGTGACCCCGAGCAGCAGCAGAAGAGTCATCAGAACTCGAGTGATGCGCATAAGACCCCTCCTCTTATTGGGTGTGGCTGATCTCACCGGGTCACGACATCTATCATCCAACAGCGCACTGGCGGACTGAGGAACTGGGGGAATGGCAGGAGTGCTCCCCGTCGCGCGCTGCGCGTACGGCCCGTACGCCATAGCGAGTGAATCCTTCCCGGAAGCGGGATTAAAGGAATTAGATACCTTTATATCCGCTAGACTATATTTCGCCCGGGGTGATCGTGTCAAGCCCGCCGTGCCCCCCGGCTCGCTGCGGCCTGTTCCGCGCAGGGGGCGGGGGAGTGAGCCGCGTGCCGTGGCCGACGAAAGCGAAGATCTGGTTGGCGAGTGAGGTAGCGCACTTGCGGCTGCCGGAGGGGACCGGCACAATTTCCTGCCCCGGCGAAGGACGTCCAACCACGGCCTATCCGCGCGGGCCTCGACGGAGCACACCAGCGCAGGGATCACGAGCGTGCGTGCCGATACAGAAAAACAGGTGACCGGGGCGCAACTCCTCGGCAGGGTCGCGGATACGGTTCACCTCCGCGTCGTCGGGCAGGACGAGGCGGTGCGCGGGCTGCTGGTGGCGCTGTTGACCGGCGGCCACGTTCTGCTGGAAGGGCTGCCCGGGCTGGCCAAGACGCTGATGGTGCGCTCGCTGGCGGACGCGGTGAACGCGAGTTTCCGGCGGATCCAGTTCACGCCCGATCTGCTGCCCGGCGACATCGTGGGCACGCCCATCTACCACCAGGGCCGGGACGAGTTTCGCGTCCACAAAGGCCCGATCTTTGCGCACATCATCCTGGCGGACGAGATCAACCGCGCGCCGCCCAAGGTACAGTCCGCGCTGCTCGAGGCGATGGAGGAGAAGCAGGTCACCATTGCGGGCGAGACCTATCCGTTGGAGGAGCCTTTCCTGGTGCTGGCGACGCAGAATCCCGTCGAGCACCACGGCACGTATCCGCTCGCCGAGGCGCAGCTCGATCGGTTCATGATGAAGCTGAAGATCGGCTATCCGTCGAAGCCGCACGAGAAGGAGATCGTCGACCGCGTGGCGCGCAACGGGTCGGGCGACATACGCAAGTCGATCCAGTACGAGCCGATCGCATCGGTCGCGGATATCTTCCGGGCGCGCGACGAGATGGTCGACGTACACCTGAGCGACAAGGTCGTGGAGTATGTGGTCGAGCTGGTCTTCGCGACCCGCGAGCCGCAAGCATACGGTTTGTCCCATCTGGAGAGCCTGCTGGAGTTCGGGACGTCTCCGCGGGCGACGATCTTCCTGACGCGAGCCGCGCGCGCGGAGGCGTATCTGGCGGGCCGCGACTACGTCATTCCGGACGATGTGAAGGCGATGGCGCTCGCGGTCCTGCGCCACCGGCTGCGCACGACGTACGAGGCGGACGCGAAGGGGATCGACGCGGACGCGATCGTCGGCCAGATCCTGGACGCGGTGCCGACGCCGTAAAGCCGGGTGAGCGATGGACGCTCCCAATCCCGAGGATCTGTTCTCCGATGCGGCCGCCCTGCAGATCCGCCAGCTGGAACTTCAGATCCGTGGGCTCGTAGACTCGCTCTTCAGTGGCGAGTACCAGTCGGTCTTCCGCGGCCAGGGTCTCGAGCTGTCGCACCTGCGCGAGTACGAGGTCGGCGATGATGTGCGGGCGATCGACTGGAACGTAACGGCTCGCCGCGGCCAGCCGTACGTCAAGCAGTTCGTCGAGGAGCGCGAGCTGACCGCCGTCCTGGTCGTGGACGTATCGGGCTCGAAGGATTTCGGAACGGGCGCGCGGGCGAACGCCGAGATCGCCCTCGAGCTGGCCGCCGTGCTGGCGTTGTCGGCCAACCGCAATAACGATCGCGTGGCGCTACTGCTCGTCACGGACGAAGTCGAGCTGTTCATTCCGCCGGGCACCGGGCGCAGTCATGCGCTGCGGCTGCTGCTCAAGCTGCTGACGCATCGCCCGCAGGGTCGCGGCACGAAACCAAGCAAGGGTCTCGATTTCGTCGCGCGGGTGTGCCGTCCGCGATCGATCCTGTTCTTGATCAGCGATTTCATCCTGGACGCTTCTGAGCTGGAGGCTCTGTCCGAGGTCAGCCGGACTGTCGCGTTGCGCCATGACCTGATTCCGATCCGGCTCGTAGACTCGAGAGCGGACGAGCTACCGGACGTCGGTATGGTCGCGTTGCTGGATCCCGAGACCGGGGAGCGGCGAGTCGTGGATGCGGGGAACGCGACGCTGCGCGAGAGCTATCGCTCGGCCGTTGCGGCGGCTCGGGATCAGGTATCCGCGCTGTTTCGTGAGCTGAGCCTGGATGTCATCGAGGTCGATACGAAGGAAAGCTATATCCCGCCGCTGATGCGGTTCTTCTTCCGCCGCGAGCGCAGGTATCGATGAACGTCCTCGCCGTCGCGCCTCTGCTGCTGAGCCTCGCCGTTCCGCAGGATCCCTCGCCCGCCGATACGCTGCCAGGACACGTGGTGCTGACGGGCGCCACGCTGTCGACACGAGATGTCCAGTTGGGCGAGCCTTTCGAGTTGGCGATCGTGGCGCGGATTCCGCCCGGACACATCGTGTACTTCCCGGACACGCTGGAAACACGCAACGGGATCGAGAGCGCCGCGGCGGCGCGCTGGACGGCCGAACCGATCGGCGGCGATTCGGCGGAGCTGACCATCGTCTACGCTCTGCGGTCGTTCGTGGGAGGAGCACTCGCGCTGCCGGAGCCACAGATCGTCCTTCATCGCCCGTTGGGTGGTCGAGGGCTCACGGCCGAGGCCGCCGGCGGCGTCGCGCCCAGGGCGGAGCCCGCCGTCGAGGCGGCCAGCGTGCAGGTTGGCCGTTGGGCAGACGTGGCCACGCTGGAGCCGGGGCGGTTCACGCGACGCATGATCGTGCCCGCGAGCGTGCGCGTCGGTCCGGTGCTGCCGCTGGAACGGCCGCGAGAAGGGTTCAGCCCCCGACCCGCGGCGGACGTGGTAGGCGGCGACTGGAGCCCGCCGGTCCTGGGTTTGCTGGGATTCGTGGCGCTGATCGTGCTCGGCACCACGGGTCTCGCCGCGCAGTGGACGGCCGCCCGCATCCGCCCCTGGCTGACGGCACGCCGTCCCGAGGTGGCGCCTCGGCCGCAGTCCCCGCGCGACCGCGCGCTGGCCGACCTGGATGCGATCCTCGCGGAAGGGCTCCAGCGGAGCGGCCGGCTGGACGAGCTGTACACGCGTGGCGCGCACGCCGTGCGGCGGTACCTGGCCGTCGTCGAGGCAGGGTGCACGCCGGCGCTGACGGACCGTGAGCTGATCGCGCACCTCCTCGGCGTGGCCGGCGCGAGCAGGATTGCGGCCTTGGGCGGCGTGCTGCTGCGGGCGGAGGTCGTGCGATTCGGCGTGCATCGGCCCGACCCCAGGGAGGCGGAAGCAGACGTGACGCGGCTGCGCGATTGGGTTCGGGAGTATCCCGTGCGCGATTACGCCCAACCCCCCGGCGGGTCAGCGGGTGAGCGGGTTAGCGAGTGAGGCCGTCAGCGGTGAGATCATCATGAGCCTGCAATTCGCGCGCGTCGAGCTGCTCGGACT
>JACQVC010000050.1 GCA_016209995.1 Gemmatimonadota bacterium | reverse complement strand
GAGCTGCAGCGTTCTCACATACGCGACCACGGAGTCAATCTGCACGCGCGTCAGCATGCGGCCGTACGCCGGCATGCCGCGGCGGCCGTGCTCGACGACCTCGCCGACCGCGAAGTCGGACGTGGCCGTGCGCTGCGCCGCGTTCGCGAAATCGGTCGGTCGGGGGTTCATCCCCGCGGCCGCGGGTCCGTTGCCACGGCCGCCGGCGCCGTGGCAGATCGCGCAGCGCACGCGGTAGATCTCCCGCCCCGCGGCGGGCGCCTGGCGCCCGTTCGCTCCGAGCACCGCCGCGACCACGACCGCCAACCACAGCGTCAATCCCGGCATGGCGCCCCCGAATGGCTGCGATGCGCGCTCACAACCGGTAGGTCAGGCTCAGGGACGCCAGGTGCGCGCGGTAGTCCGGTCGGGTGGCTCCCAGCCACGTCGTCAGGGCCGAGCCGGCGTCCACGTTCCCCATGAAGGGCGTCATCGGGTCCAGCGCGAAGTCGATCTGGTCGTACTTCTCATAGCGGTAGTCGAATCGGAGGCCGACCCGCTGACTGAAGGAATAGGACACGGTGGCGCAGACGAGCCGCAGGTCGCTGACGATCGCGGGGTAGTCCACCGCTGTCGTGACCAGATCGGGCTGCCCCGGCGTCCGGGTCCCGGTCCGGCCGTTCCCGTCGGAGACACTGTAGCTTAGATCGATGCCCAGCCGGTCGGCGAGCAGCTCACCGGAGAGCCCTGCGGCATAGGTGTTGACGAGGTCCCGGACATCACTCACCCAGTCGTTGTCAGGCTTGTCGTTGGCGGGAGTCGTACTGGATGCCGGCGTCCGTTGGCGCGACCTCATGCTCAGTCGGTTCTCCTCCCGGGCGTACTCGGCGAACAGACTGAGGCGAGAGAACGGACTGTAGGTCAGTTCCAGCGCCGGGCCCCCGGCTCGGTTCGTGAGGAGTCCGTATTCACTCTCGCCGTAGAGATCGTCGGTCAGCGTGTAGCTGGCCGAGACGCTCAGGTTGTCCCACGCGCCCACGCGAGCGATGAGTTCCGCCCGATCCCGCTCGCGGCTGGCCAGGTCGAACTTGCGGAGCCCCTCGAGTTGGCCGAGTCCCGGCTCCCCCTCGGGGAACGTCTCTTCGGCCACTCTGTGGGCCTCGTAGTCGTGCGCTGTCCGGTCCGACCGGCGGAACGCTGCCCGGAGCAAGAGCCAGCCGCCCTGCGTGACGTCCACCGCCCCGCTGTAAGTGTGCTCCGTGGTCGACAGCACATCGCGGTGCTCGCGGTCCCAGTCCTCCCACTCGTATCCGCCCCTCAGGGAAATCGGCCTGAGGATCTGCCAGGAGGCTTCCACCCCCGCGGTCTGCCGGCTGTAGGCGATGGGTAGATTCCGCCGCGCTGCCCCTCCCAGGACCTGATCGGTCCGCACGTAGTTGGAAAAGAGGAGACTCGGCGTCCGGTTGTCCCGGTCGTACAGGCGGTAGCGGAATGTCAGCGACAGGTCTCGGACCGGCCGGGTCGTCAACGTGGAGCCCAGGACGAACGTCCGCATCTCTCCGTTCGCAGTGGCGGCGGGCACGACCGGAACGTTCGCAACCGCAGAGTTGGTCGTGAACGGCAGCAGAGAATCGTCTTGCAGCGTGACTCCGTAGGCCGCCGTAGCCGTCCAGCGGCTTCTGAGCGGAAGGTTGACCGCGGCGGACAATGTCCCCTGATGCGTGGTGTTGTCCGGGTACAGGTCAATCCGGCCAGCAGCGGACGCCCCCGCGGCGTCAGTCTCCCGGAACGGATTGTCCCAAAGCAGGACGTCCACCCGGTTGCGGAGTATCGCCCCAGTGTATCCCAGCTGCACGGTCCAGGCGTTGGCGGACCACTGGAGGCTCGCTTGGAGCTGCTGCGTCTTGTAGTCGAGCGGCTCGGCTTGTTCCGTAGCATTGAAGGAAAAGGTCGCACCGACCGGTCGCCTCCCCCTCTGGTTCTCCTGGCTATACCGCACCCTCAGATCCCAGCGGGGCGCGGGGCTGTACCGGAAGCTCGCCGCAAACTGCTCTCGGAGGCTGGAAAGGCCCAGCGGTCTGGCCAAGCCGTCCACCAGCGCCTGAAGCTTCGCGAGGTCGGGCTGAACCCCGGACCGTGTGGGATCGGTGTCCGTAGTCGAGATGGTCCTGAGCTGCGCTTGGACGTCGTCAGGGAGGCGAAAGACGCCCGGGGCGGTCTCCGTGTAGAGGGTCCGCCCCGTGTTTGAGTACGCGTGGGGGAGCTTCGAGAACTCGAGGCCGAGCTCCCACCGGCCAGCGCGGCCGGCCCGCAGCCGCACCTGCTGGTCCCCCTCCAGCGCATCACTGGCTCGCAGCGCCAAGTAGTGGCCTGTCTGGCCCCAATCCAGACGTAGATCAACGCGATCCAGAAACCACCCGTCGGGGATGGACTGGTACTCCGCAAACTTCGAGGATGCCCGGTCTCCGAACAGCTGCCGCCCACCGAATCGGACCTCGCCGCTCGGACTTGGCCCCTGGGCCCGCGCGGTTGCGGCGAACAGGGCTAGGCCGCTGAGTGCCGCCACCGCCCTGATCACAAACCTCATCCGCATAATCACCATGGTCGCCGCCTCCCGCTACGACAGACGCTCCGTTTCGGTCCGGGGCATCATCTGTGGAATCGCATCCCCGCCGGATGGTTGGAGCCGTGGATCTGTGAGTGACAGTTGGGGCACGCGCGATTGAACGCGAACCGCTGCGTAGGTAACTGCGGAGTCACGGGATGGCGCGACTCAATGTGGCACCGCTGGCAAAGCCGCGGCGCCCGGACCCTCAGCAGGTTGTCGTTCATCGAGCCGTGCGGTTCGTGGCAGTTGAGACAGTTCTCTGTCACGGGAGGGTGCTCCCATAGGAAGGGACCCCGCCGTTCCGCATGGCACCTAAAGCAGACTTCGTTGACGGAGTTCTCGACCAGGAGCCGGGGCGTCGGCGACCCGTGCGGGTTGTGGCAATCCGTGCACGTGACCCTCCCTTCCCGGACCGGCATGTGCGAGGAGAGCTGTCCCTGGGCGCGTCGCAGGAGGTGACACTGGTAGCAGACCTCCGCCACCGTAGGCTGTGCCAGGAGCCGCTCTGGAGAAACGGGCGTCATCACCCTGTGGCAGTCAACGCACGCCAGATTACGGCTCTCGTGCACACTGCCGTTCCAGTGGAGCCGGGCGCCCGATTCGTGGCATTGCAGGCACCGGGTGTTCTGCTCCGCCAGCGAAGCGGGGGAGTTCTTACCGAACCGAAAGATCTTCGTCCGATCCCCTCCTCCCCTCACGTGCTCTTCCCCCGGGCCGTGACACGCCTCGCACGCCCTGGCCTCGAGCTCATTC
>JACQVC010000439.1 GCA_016209995.1 Gemmatimonadota bacterium | reverse complement strand
GGCGCGACGGTTTCCGGATCGATGACCTGGTATCGGTAGCAGCCGCTGGCCGCGACCACGCAGCCCACCGCGCTCACCACGGAGCTGACAGCGCGCACGAGCCGCGCGAACATCGTTCTCCCGCTCTGCGCTTTCGCGACAGCCGAGCGATTCTGCGCTGCGTTTCTGCGGGTGCTCAGCAATTCACACACCAATGGTTGTTCCTCGAGCCCAGGGCCTCGAGCAGATTGATCGTCGCCGGGAAAGGCGGAACGCGCTCGACGGGTCCGTTGGCCATGTCGGCGACCGTCTGGCCGGTCCGGGCCAGCATAGTCACATCAGCGCCCCGGGAAACCAGGTAGAGGATCAGCTCGTTGTCGCCTCTCGACGCGGCGTGGTGGAGCGCGGTGTATCCGTAATGGTCCCGCTGGTTCACGTCGAGCCCGAGCTCCTCGACCAGGAACCTCAGCGAGGGCAGCCAGCCCTCCGGCGCGTGCACGTGCATGTTGCCGCCGAGACCCAGGCCGTAGCCTATGCCGGCGGCGGCGTGGATCGCGTAGGACCCGGGCCCGCCCACCGGAATCCGTGGCAAACCCGTAGGATCCTTCCAGTTCTCCTCGCCCTCCATGAACACGCCGGCCACCGTGATTTTCGTCGCATAGGTGAACGGAGGCTTCCTGGTCGGGATGTTGGGATCAGCGCCGTACGCGCTGAGCAGGCGCATCGCCTCGACGTCCGTGGCGTAGGCCGCGCGCCAGAAAGCTGTCGAGCCATTGGTGTCCTCGAGCTGCCGCTCGAAGTACCACGGGTTTTTCGTCATGCGCGCGTCCGGGTTCGCACCCGCCTTCAGCAGCGCTTCCAGCACCTCGAGGTACGTCGTCTTCTGGAGGTCGTGTTGCTTGGGCCGGCGGGCCCCGCCCTTGGGCTGCCAGTACGAGTTGATGGTGGCCCAGAGTGGAGCGGACCCGTTGAGCGTGGATGCCAGATTGGGGTCCGCACCGCGCTGGATCAGGAGCAGCATCGTGTCGAACTGGCCGTTGATGGCAGCCATGAGCAGCGGGCTGGTGCCGTCCGACGCGCTCACGCGGTCGACATCCGCTCCACCATTCAGGAGAGCGATGGTCGCGTCCCGGTATCCCTGTCGAGCCGCATGGAGCAGCGCCGTGAGGCCGCCGAAACTCGTGATGAGAACTTCGCCGCGACTGTCGTCGCTTCTGGCGGGCTCGGCCTTTCCTGACAGGTAGACTTCCCGCGCAGCGAGAGCCGCTGCACGCGCCTGGCTCGGAGTCAGCTCCTGCCCCGCGCCCGGCTGCCGCTCGCCTCGCCGACCCTCCGCGAGCTTCACACCAAAGGCCGCGAGTATCTCATCCTGGCGCTTGCTAGCCGCCTGACCCAAGGCAGCTTCGACGGCCAGGTCCACGACCTTCGTGGTAAGGTCGGGGTCGGCACCGCGTTCGAGGAGGATCCTGATGGCATCCGGACGGTTATTCGCGGCCGCGAAGATGAGGGGAGTCTGCCCCGATTCCGACTCGCGGACGTCTACGTCGGCGCCGTGATCCACCAAGGCGGCCACGGCCTGCGCGTCACCCGTGGAGGCCGCGAAATGGAGCGCGGTCGCGCCGCTCGCCGTAGGTGTCCTGACAGCGGCCCCGGCCTCGACCAACATCTCGATGACCGCTGCGCTCCCCGCTTTGGCGGCGAGATGGATGGGCGTGTAGTGTCCCATTCGCGTCACCGCAGACACGTTCGCACCGGCGTAGATGAGCATCTTGCCGATCTCGACGTCACCACGCTGCGCCGTCCAGTGCAAGGCTGTCATGCCATCACCCTGGGCTGCGTTCACGTCTGCGCCGTCGCGTAACAACAACCGCACCGCCTCGACGTCTCCGCGCATGGCCGCATCGGCCACTGGGGAGTCCGGGACCACGGACACCACCGACAGCAATGCCAGCATGCCCAGAGGGCCCACCACATTCATGCGCAAGCTGCCTCTCATGGTTTCCTCCCTCGCCTTCGGCACGGCCGACATTCCTGGCTGTAGGAGCGCGCCTGGGCGAAAAGAAACACCACGGGAGTGTGCCTCACTCTCGGGGTGTGTTTTCCCCGCCTTCCCAGATGCCCAGTCCGACGCAAGGTCGATTCGATAACGTCAAGGAGTCGACCTCCTTCGGCCGTTCAGCCCGTGCGCCGCAAGGACGACGCCATCAACCGAAACGCCAATTCCGGCATGGTCTCGGCAGACGACACGCGACTAGCATGCCTTCACGGACTGGATCTTGTCAATGACAGTAGTCGGTCTTCTTCTCTACTGGCTGGCGGCCAAATCGGGCTTCAGCGGCGACGACACCTTCTGCCCTTCCTTAACCGCCGACCGCAGCATCATGATCGACGTATACAGGACTACGACGACGACCAGCCAGCGCACGGCATTGAGCGGCAGTGATTTCACGATGAACGCGGCGATGAGCACCGCAGGAACGCCGCCCACGGCGAGACCGATGGCCGCGCCGAGACTGTAACGGTTAGCGGCGAGGAAGCGGAAGCTCGCGACGGGCATGAGGAAGGCCGCCGACCCCATCATGATCGGGAAGGCGGTGGTGGGATTCATGCCGAGCAAGCTCACAATGATCATGCTGGGCGCGTACATGCCGATTCCGATGGTCATGAGGGCGCCGAGCACGAAGCTGCCGGCGCTCGCTAGGGCCAGTGCAGGAAGCTCGAGCCCACGCGCCTCGCCGCCGATGGG
>JACQVC010000458.1 GCA_016209995.1 Gemmatimonadota bacterium | reverse complement strand
TCGATGTGGAGAGCGAGCCGGGCAAAGGAACCACCTTCCGCATCCATTTCCCGCGGCACACCGAAGAGGCCGACCGGGCGCGAGCCGACGGTGCAGGCTCCGAGCACTAGGAGGCCGTTGAAAAAAGACAGCCGCGGTTTCCGTCATTCCGGCGAAAGCCGGAATCCAGGGCGTTCGGGCGCAGTATACGATCTGGTACGGCCCCATCGATCGCACTGTACGGCAGGGACTGTGTAATCCGTGCAAGCGAATCTGGATTCCGGCTTTCGCCGGAATGACGCCGGGCTTTTTCAACGGCCTTTTAGCGGATGAGCGGGTTAGTAGCGATCGCATGGGTGGTCAGCGCCGCGACCTCTCCCAGCCAACAGGCGGGGGGGCAGGCGATCCTCGAGCGTAGTGCCGCGCTCTACCGCGAGATGGCCAGCGTGTGTGCAGATTTCGTTCAGGAGATTCGCATCCCGCTGCTGCGAGAGGTCCGCACGACGCGCGGCCGGCTCTGCCAGCAGCGACCGGACCGCTTCGCCATGCGCTTCAGTGATCCTGCCGGCGACGTCGTCCTCTCCGACGGTGAGTATTTCTGGGTCTACTATCCGAGCGCCGATGCCGGGCAGGTGATCCGCTCGCGCTCGACCGAAGTGACGGGCGGGCTCGATTTCCACCGCGAATTTCTGGAGAATCCGGCGGCGAAGTACACGGTCCGGCTCGAGGGACAGGAAAGGGTCGAGCGACGGTCGGCGTACGTGCTCGAGCTGGTGCCTCGCGTGGAAGCGGGGTACGAGCGCGTGCGACTGTGGATCGATGCCGAGGACCTGCTGGTGCGGCGTCTCGAGATCCGGGAGGAGAACGGGAACGAGCGGCGCCTGGACCTGACGCGAATCGAGCCGAACGCCAGCGTGCCCACCGACTTCTTTCGCTTCGTGCCGCCTGCGGGGGTCCGCGTGCTCGATCGGCCTAGGAGCCTGTCCGGCCGCACCCCATTACTCGGACAGGCTCCTGGGACTCTGCCGTGAGCTCACGTCGGTCCCTCCCGGTCATCCCGCTCTCGCCGACGCCGATCCGCCCCCAGGTCGGCGCGGACGTAACGGCCGTCGAGTTCCACGTGGCCCCCGTGGGTCCCTATCACGGTCCTCGCCTGAGCCTGATCACCTTGGGGTGTGACAAGAACACGGTCGACAGCGAGCACCTCATGGCCACGCTCGTGAATCAGGGGGCTCAGGTCTCGAGCGATGTCGAAGGCGCGGATGCCGTCATCGTGAACACGTGCGGTTTCATCGAGGCGGCCAAAGAACAATCCGTCGAGACGATCCTCGAGGCCTGCGAGCTGAAGGCGGCGGGGCGCACGCGCGCCGTGGTCGCCGTGGGCTGCATGGTCCAGCGCTACAAGGCGGAGCTGGAGCGGGAGATCCCGGAGGTCGACCTTTTCCTCGGACTGACGGAGCTGGATCGTCTGGTGCCCGAGCTGCGTGCACGCGGGCTGCTGCCGCCCGAGATCGATGTGGTACCCAACATGGCGCGTCCGCTCCGCATCCTCGCGACGGAGACCCCGCATACCTCGTTCCTCAAGATCAGCGAGGGGTGCGATCACACGTGCGCATTCTGCGCGATCCCGCTGATGCGGGGCCGCCATCGCTCGGCGGCGCTCGCGGACCTCGTGCGGGAAGCGAGTGAGCTGGAAGCGCGCGGCGTGCGTGAGCTGAACATCGTATCGCAGGACACGACGTGGTATGGCCGCGATCTGCGGCGATCCCGTGACGGCCGCGGTGCGCCGCTTCTTCCGGATCTTCTGTGTGCTCTGCTGGAGCGTACGTCGGTCCCGTGGTACCGCTTGTTCTATCTCTACCCCTCCGGGATCACGCCCGAGCTGGTAGCGCTCATCGCGTCGAATCCCAGGCTCGTCCCGTACCTCGACACCCCGATCCAGCACGGGAGCGACACGGTACTGACGCGCATGCGCCGGCCGGAGCGGCGGGCGACGATCCGCGAGCGGGTGAGCTGGCTCCGCGACGCGATCCCGGGCCTCAAGCTGCGCACGACGGTCATCGTGGGCTTCCCCGGCGAGACGGAGCGCGAGTTCACCGAGATGCTGGATCTGCTGGACGAGGTGCGCTTCGACCGCGTGGGCGCCTTCACCTACTCGGTCGAGGAGGGGACGCGCGCCGCCGAGATGCCGGATCAGGTGCCCGAGTCGCTGAAGCGCGAGCGCCTCGAGAGGCTGCTCGATGTCCAGCGCGGCGTATCTCTGGATTCCAACCTGGCGGACGTAGGCCAGACGCAGCGTGTGCTCGTGGACCGGGTGGGCGGGGATGGCCGCGACGGCTTCGCCGCGGTGGGGCGCACCGCCGGGCAGGCGCTGGACATCGACGGCGTCACCTATCTCAGGAGCCGACGGCCGCTCCAGGCCGGACAGTTCGTGGACGCGAAGATCGCGGAAGCCGGCGAGGATGATCTGGTCGGCGTCGTAATGGCGGCGGAAGGGGGGAACGCGGGGCCATGAGCAGCACGGTTTCCGTGGATTCCCTGTGGACCCGGGCGCTGCGCGTCCTTCCCGGCGGCGTCGACTCGCCGGTGCGTTCCTTTCGCTCGGTCGGCGGTCAGCCGTTCTTCGTGGCGCGAGGTGACGGGGCGTACCTGTGGGACACGGACGGACGGCGTTACATCGACTACGTGCTCAGCTGGGGACCGCTCATCCTCGGGCATGCGCATCCTGCGGTGGTGGCCGCGGTGGCCGCTCAGCTCGAGCGCGGTACCAGCTACGGAGCGCCGACTCCGGGCGAGGTCGAGCTGGCCGAGCGGATCATCCAGCTGATGCCCGGAATCGAGATGGTCCGCTTCGTGAACAGCGGGACCGAAGCGACCATGACCGCGCTGCGCCTGGCCCGCGCTGCGACGCGCCGCGAGCGCCTGGTCAAGTTCACCGGAGCGTATCACGGTCACGCGGACTCGTTCCTGGTGGCGGCGGGCAGCGGCGTCGCGACGCTCGGGCTCCCGGATTCGCCCGGCGTGCCGGCCGCGCTCGCCGCGCTCACGTCGGTCGTACCGTTCAACGACCTCACGGCCGTCGAGGATCTTTTCCGCCGCAGTGGCGACAGCGTCGCGGCCGTGATCGTGGAGCCGGTGCTGGGCAACGCGGGCCTGATCCTACCGCAGCCTGGTTTCCTGGAAGGCCTCCGGCGCGTCACGCGCGCTCACGGCAGCCTGCTCATTTTCGATGAGGTCATGACCGGCTTCCGCGTGGCCATGGGCGGGGCTCAGGCTCGCTACGGCATCGAGCCGGACCTGACCACGTTGGGGAAAGTGATCGGCGGCGGATTGCCGGTCGGCGCGGTCGGCGGCCGCCGCGATCTCATGGAGCGGTTGGCGCCGTCCGGGCCCGTGTACCAGGCGGGAACGCTGTCGGGGAATCCACTGGCCATGGCCGCAGGGTGTGCACAGCTCGACGTTCTGGCAGAGACGAACCCGTTTCCCGCGCTCGAGCGCAGGGCCGAGCGTTTGGTGAGCGGGCTGGTCCACGCGTTCCACGGCGCGGGCCTGCCGGCCACCGGGTGCGCGGTCGGGTCCATGTGGGGCGTGTATCTGCGCGAGGGCCCGGTCCACAACTTCGAGGAGGCGAAGCAGAGCGACGTGCAGGCGTTCGCCCGCTTCCACCGGGCTTGCCTCGACCGGGGCGTGTTCTTCGCGCCCTCCCCGTTCGAGGCAGGCTTCGTGGCGACGGCCCACACGGATCAGGATATCGACGCGACCATCGCCGCCGCGCGAGCGGCGCTCGCCTCGTGAGCTGGACGTTCAGCGAACGGTTGGACAATTCCCGGTTCGCGATTGCCAACGGGATGTGCCGTCGGTAGTATTCGCGATTCGCTCAGGCAGCAACGGGTCAAACACACAACGCCATGGTTCGACGCCGACGTTTTCCGCCGCCGCCCGCCTATCTGGTCGCCGGCCATAGAGTTACGCGGGTCGTCACGGTCGCTACGCTTGCTCTTCTCGCCGCCGCCGCTCCGCTCGCCGCGCAGCAGCTGGAGGACTTCGACTACGAGAACCTGAGCTTCCGTGGGATCGGTCTCGAGATCGGCCAGATCTGGCCGAGCCGGGTCGTGAACACGGAGGCCGCTGCGGTGCGCGTGGATCTCGGCTACCTCGGACCCGGAGTCCGCATCCTCCCGGGAGTGAGCTACTGGTCGTCGCGGCTCAAGTCGTCCGAGACGAGGCGGCTGGCGGATCGCTTCGAGTCGGCGATTGTGCGGCAGATTCCGGATAGTGTGCTCGATCAGATCGGTCCCCTGTCGGTGAATCTCGGTACCGTTAAATGGTCGGATATCGCGCTCATGCTGGACGCCCAGGTGGTGTGGGCCGCGCCCTTCGGGCTGCTGACCTACGCGGGCGTGGGCGCCTCGGCGCACGTGCTGAACGGACGCGGCGAGTTCATCAACGGCACCTTCGTGGAAGATCTCCTCGATGCCGTCCAAGCGGGCGTGAACGTGCACGGCGGCGCCGAGTATCCGCTGGGATCACGCTACCGCTTGTACAGCACGGGTCGCTTCGTCGCGCTGGAAGACCTCCACTACCTCACGGCGAGCCTGGGTCTCCAGGTCATGTTCGGGCCCGCCGCGCCCGGCGAGCTGCGCCGGGCGGCGCGGTGAGGCAGGAAGCGAACGTTGGCTGGGGCGAGCATGGCACGCACCGTTACCGTCGGGATCCTGGGCACGGGAGCGATCACGCAGACCGTGCATCTGCCGGTGCTCTCGCAAAAGCGCGACGTCGTGGTGAAGGCGCTGTCGGACATGGACCGCGGTAAGGCGAGGGCGCTGGCCGAGCGCTACAGGATCTCGGCGGTTCTCCAGGATGATGAGCTGTTCCGTCACGGCGAAATCGACGCGATCCTGATCTGCACGCCTAACCACCAGCACGAGCAGCAGGCGGTCGCTGCGCTCGAGGCGGGCAAGCACGTGATGGTCGAGAAGCCGCTGGCCTTTACCCGGGCGGGGATCGACCGCGTGATTGCCGCGGCGAAAGCGGCGAATCGCAGCGTGATGGTCGCCATGAATAACCGTTATCGCTCGGATACGCGGGCGGTGCGCGCGTTCCTGGCGGGCGGCGAGCTGGGCCAGGTCTTCTTCGTGCGCGGCGGTTGGCTGAACCAGAAGGTCCCGGTGGCCCGGGCGACGTGGCGTCAGCGCAGCGAGCTGGCCGGTGGCGGTGCGCTAATGGATCTCGGTGTGCAAACTCTCGACTTGTGCTTCTGGCTCATCGGGTACCCGCGCGTAAAGCGGGTGAGCGCCTTCGCCCACCGCGGAGAGTTCGAGGTCGAGGATTCGGCGGTCGTGCTCGCCGAGGCCGGCGACAACATCGTGGTCAGCGTCGAGGTCACCTGGAATCTCTTTTCGGGAAGGGATCGCCATTACGCCTATGTGCTGGGGAGCCACGGCTCCGCGACGCTACCGCCGCTGGCGGTGTTCAAGGATCTGGGCGGGCGCCCGGCGGACGTGACGCCCGTGGATCCGGCGCCGGAGCGCGAAAACCCATACAAGGCATCGTACCGCTCCGAGCTGGAGCATTTCCTGCGAGTCGTACGAGGTGATGAGGAAGCGGTGCTCCCGGTCGAGCAGGCGACGTTAATGGCGGTCGTCGAGGCGGCGTATCAGTCCATGCAGCACCACCAGGAGGTGGTGTTATAGGCTTCCTGCCGCGTCCCGGGGAGCGACTGCTCCCGGCGGTGACGGCCATCCTCCTCTTCCTGTCGTTCCCGCCGCTCTATCTGCTCGTGCCTCCGTTCGTGGCGCTAGTTCCGTTCGCCGTGTTCCTGTACGGCTTGCCGCCCGGCGGGGAAGGCACGCGCGCCGCCCTGCGCAGCGGGTTCTACATGGGGGCCGTGTACTTCGGCCTCCTGGTGTACTGGATCGCGGTCGCGCTGGTCTGGTTCACGCCGATGGCGATACCGGCCTATCTGGGCACCGTGCTCGTGCTCGCGTTCCTCATGTCCGCGTTCGCCTGGGCGTTGCACCGGGCGACGCGCGTGGCGGGAGCGCCGCTGTGGCTCGCGCTTCCGGTCATCTGGACGGCGGCCGAGTGGTTTCGTGGCCATTGGAGTGACCTGTCGTTCCCGTGGCTCGGGCTGGGGACCTCGCTGACGGCATACCCCGAGCTGGTGGGCATTGCGGAGCTGGTGGGAGCCCGGGGCGTGACGTTCTGGATCGCCCTGGTGAACGGGCTCCTGGCCGTGCTGGTCCTGCGGTTTCGAGCCGGCACTGATTTGCGCTGGGTTGCGCTCGCGACCGCCGGCGTGCTCGTGTTGCCGCCCGCCTGGGGCGTGTGGCGCGCCCGTACGCTGGAGCTCGTGCCGGCCGCCCGGGTTGCGATCGTGCAGCCGAACATCCCCGAGCACATCAAGCTGGACCGCGAGACGGCCGTGGGCAGCACGCTGAAAGTGCTGGACGCGTTGATGCCGCAGGTGGCGCCCGGCTCAGTGGACCTGGTGATCTGGCCGGAGGTGACGCTCCCGGATTACCTGGTCCTCGGTCAGGCGGCGGCCGATCTGGAGCGAGTGCGCGCACACGCCGAAGCCGCCGGGGCGCCGGTCCTCCTGGGCGCGCTCGACGTCGAGTTTCCGGAGGCTGGCGGATACGTACCCTACAACGCGGCCTTCGTCGTGACGCCGCGGGGGCTCACCGACTTCCGCTACGCCAAACACTTCCTCGTTCCTTTCGTCGAGCGCGTTCCGTTCATCAACCCGCGGCTACTCGGCGGCATCGAGTACTTGGGGGCGTTCGGGCATGGTCGGAGCTGGCCGCTCGCGCGCGCGGCCAACGGCGCCACCGGTGGCGTGCTCATCTGCTACGAGTCCAGCTTCCCGCAGGCGTCGCGCGCGTACCGGCGAGCCGGGGCGGACTTCCTGATCAACATCACGAACGATGCCTGGTACGGGCGGGAGCCCTGGTACGCGCGCACGGCGGCGCTCTGGCAGCATCCCGCTCATATGGTGATGCGTGCCATCGAGCACCGCGTCGGCGTCGCCCGCTCGGCGAACACGGGCATCTCGATGTTCGTGGATCCCATCGGCAGGACATACCAGGAGACGCGGCTGTTCGAGGCGACGCTGCGGACCGGGACGGTCTACACGACCGGCGTGACCACGTTGTACACGCGGTTGGGCGATGTCGTGGGCAACGGCTCAGCCATCCTGACGGCCCTCGTGCTCATCTGGGTCTGGGCCCGGTCCCGTAGGGCCGGCGCAGCCGGGGTGATAAGGGAGGGGAACGGACCGTCGTGATCCTGACTGGCGGAGCGACTATTATAGGTCGGGGGCCACGGCCGTGCCGGCGTTGCCGCCTGCGGTGGCGGGGGAACTCACCGCTCGCCCGACGGATTCAGCGAACAGAGCGTTCCGGTGCTCGCCGTCGCGGCGCCGAGCTCAGTAACTACATCGGGAGGAACCCGTGACTGTCTTGGAAGCCCAAACCCGACTCCACCTTCCTGACCTTCACCTATTCGAAGACGATGGTCTGACCTATGCCGTGGACGGAGCCTCGCCCAACTGGGTCGTGCTCGAGCCGGACGGTCGGCGACTGCTCGACGCGATCGCCGCGGCCGGCGGAGACATGACGTTCGCCGGGCTCGTCGCCGGGCATGCCGCGGATCGTGGGATCGAGGCCGGTCGCGCCTGGGTCCAGGTGCACGATTTCCTGCGGGCTCTCGCTCGGGCCGGCATGCTGCGGGACGCCCCCTTCACGCGGGAGGCGTATCCAGGCCGACTGGCTCTCGTCGCTCCGGAGGGGCTCCGCGAGCTGTGGCTCCAGATCAATAACG
>JACQVC010000438.1 GCA_016209995.1 Gemmatimonadota bacterium | reverse complement strand
CGCCTCCAGGACCACCGCTACTACAACATCATCCCTTGGCAATGGGATGAGATCAACAAGCAGAGGGGTACGAATCGCCGCTGGCCGGTTTCGGCGGAAGAGATCGCCGCGAACCCGTATTACCGGGGAGTGGAGCGCTGATGAGCGGCTGGGTCTCGGAGGTACTCGAATAACCGTCCAGGGTGAGCGTTCACCCGCTGAGGGCCTCTGAAGGCAGACTGAATGCTCACGATCCGTCTGCGCCAGTAGTGGGAGCCGTCACCGTTCTAACAGCCGAGAGGGAAGGGGCGTCACCGGCGACTTTGCCGGTGACGCCCTTCGCTGCGCACCGTTACACGCAAGCTGGTTCTGAGGTGCGGGTCCACATCAGGGCCCCGCGACGCATTCGCGGCAGCCCTGGACCCGCAGGGATCAAAGGTTATGGGACGAGCTGGCCTCATGATAGCCGCGGTGGTTCTCCTTCCCGGTTGTTATCGCTATGTCCCCGCCAGGGTCGGAACTGTTCCTCCCGGCACAGAGGTCCGCCTCAGGCTGTCGAACGAGGGCGCCGAACGCGTGGCCGAGGTCACCGGCGTTCAGCAAACGCAGGTGAGTGGAGAGCTCGTGCAGTGGTCGGAGGAAGTCATGATCTCCCTGCCGCTCCGCACTTCGGACGCCGCGCTCGACCGGAGTGTGCGCCAGCGCGTCATCGTGAGAGCGGGCGAGGTGGTCGGTATCGACGTACGGGAGATCGACCGTACCCGTACGGCCGTGCTCGCCGGTGGCCTCGTGAGCGTAGTCGGGGGCGCCCTCGTCTGGACAGCCGTACGTCTGCTGGAAGGCACCTCGGGTACGACGCCGCGGCCGGGCGAGGGAGGTGAGGGACCGACCGTGGTGGGAGGGCTGGTTCCGGTCTGGCTCAGAGCGTTCCACTAGCGAACCATGAAGCGGCGCGAGTTCGTCAAGCAGAGCGTGGTCGTCGGAGCGGCGCTGACCGGCGCCGGCTCGTTCGCTTGCTCCGAGCGGGAGAGTGGAGCAGGGATGCGTACCGGCGCATCCCCGGCCGCAAATGCAGGCGGCGACCTCGCGCTGGTCAACGCGAAGATTCTCACGCTCGAGGATCAGCAGCCGGAGGCGGAGGCCGTGCTGCTGCGCGCTGGCCGCATCGCGCTCGTCGGCAGCACGAACGAGGTGCGGCGCGAGGCCGGGCGCGCACGGGTCTTCGATGCCGGCGGGCGAGTGGTAGTACCGGGCTTCATCGATGCTCACGTCCATTTCGAGTACACCTGCCTCTGGAACGCCTATCAGGTCGATTGTCACACGCCACCGCACACGGATATTGCGGGCGTGCTGGGCGCCCTGCGCGCGAAGGCCGCGGAGACGCCGGCCGGCCGCTGGGTGATCGGTCGGGGCGCGGGCCTTCCCGCTGGGTTCGCGGAGAAGCGAATGCCCACACGGCAGGAAATGGACACGGTCTCTGAAGCGCACCCGCTCCTCCTGCTGTCCGCGATGCACGTCGGCGTGCTCAACACGCGGGGACTCAGGGAGCTCGGTCTCTGGGACGCCGAGAACGTGCGTCGGATGCGGTGGCCGGGCGGTAAGCCGCGGGTGGGCACTACGGTTCATCGGGACGCCTCGGGCGCGCCCACCGGTGTAGTCACCGAGATGTGGGACCTGCTGCCGCCCTATCCCCTCGCAGAGACGCGGGCCGCGATCCAGGCGCATGCCGGGCCACAGTTCATCTCGAAGGGGATCACGTCAGTGACGACGATGCCCTTCCATGCCGACGAGCTGCGAGCGTCGCACGAGCTGCACGCCGCCGGAGAACTCCCGTTGCGTCTGCAGTTTTTCTATCAGGTGCCGCACACGATCTCGGTGGACGGGTTCTTCGATTCCGGCCTCGTGCCGGGTTTCGGCGACGACATGCTCCGTTTCGGGGGCTTGAAGTTGTTCGTCACCGGGATTTTCAACGACGGCCTCGGCAACCGCGTCGAGGACTATAAGTGGACCCAGGAGGAGCTCAATGATGTGGTATACCGTGCGCACAGCCGCGGAATACCGGTCGCCATGCACGTGATCGGCGGAGCGGAGCCGATTGAACGAGCCCTCACGGCCGTGGAGGAAGCCCAGCGACGGGACCCGAGACCAGGTCGACACCGCCTCGAGCATGCATCGCAGCTCTCCGATCCCGACAATGTTCGACGAATGCGGGCTTTGGGGATGCGGGTCACGATCACGCGCGCCATGCGGGGCCGGCCGGGACAAACCGGCGGCTCCCCGTGGAAAACGTTCGTTCAGGAAGGTCTCGAGCCGATGGCCATATCGGACACGACCGGGACTCAGCCCGAGTTCAGCCCGTTGGGCGGCATCGCCTCGCTGGTGGTTGAGCCGGGGGAGGGCGGCGCGGCGCCGCCTGGACAGTCGGTGACCTTCGACGAGGCGCTGCGCATGTGGACGCTTTGGGCGGCGCGCGGCAGCTCGCAAGAGCGTGACAAGGGATCGATCCGCGCCGGGAAGCTGGGTGACTTCGTGGTTCTTTCCGCGTCCGCCGATCCCCGGGCCAGCCGTGGAGCGGAACTGTTCGATGTCAACGTGGACGCCACGATCCTCGGAGGAAACGTAGTCTTCGAGCGTCCGTCCACGTAGCGCGGGCTTCAGTGGTCAGAATCTGCGGACGAGGTCCTCGCTGAGCTTCCAGAGCCTGGCGCGAGCCTCTGCATTGTACGCCTGGTTGTTCGCTCGGGCGGGTTGCAGGCGATTGAAGTATTGGCCGCTTCCCAGATCCGGCGTCTCGATCAGGTTCATGACCGCGTCCGCCCCTTCCGCCACGGTGCTCTGAGGCTCGAACCCCCCCATCCGCACCATGCGTGTGTCCATGTACGTGGCGGGATGGAGAGTGTTGACCACCACGCCCGTGCCTGCTTCCGCGCCAACTCGAAGGTGAACATCACCTGAGCGAGCTTGCTCTGAGCGTACGCTCTCGTGCCGCTATACCCCTTCTGCATCATCGGGTCGTCGAAGTCGATCGGTGTCTGAGCACCGGAGGACACGTTCACGATCCGGGCGGGAGCACTGGCCACGCCGAGGCTCGGCTCGAAGCGGGGCAGGT
>JACQVC010000437.1 GCA_016209995.1 Gemmatimonadota bacterium | reverse complement strand
GGAGTGGAGAGGGGTGGGAGGAAGAGACGGAGGAGGGTGGTGTGGGAGCTAACCGTAGCGAAGCGAAGGTCAGCGAAGGGGAGTGGAGAGGGGTGGGAGGAAGAGACGGAGGAGGGTGGTGTGGGAGCTAACCTGCCGCGTCCGACCAAGATCATCTGCGTCGGGTGGAACTACCACGCCCACGCAGGTGAGCTGGGGAGCGCCGTTCCGGCCGAACCTCTGATCTTCTTCAAACCTCCTTCAGCGATCATCGGCGATGGCGAGGCGATCGAAATCCCGGACGGCGTCGGGCGCGTGGATCAGGAGGCGGAGATCGCGGTCGTGATCGGACGACGGGCGCGGCGAGTGGATGTCAAGGAGGCCGCTCAGTGCGTGGCCGCCTATGCGCCCCTGAACGATGTGACCGCGCGGGACGTTCAACGCAACGACGACCAGTGGACGCGGGCGAAAGGCTTCGACACGTTTTGCCCGGTCGGGCCGCCGGTCGCCGCGGATGCCGTGGATGCGGGGAAGCTCACGATCGTGGCCCGGGTCAATGGGGTCGAGCGGCAGCGCGGCTCGATCCAGCAGCTTGCCTTCGGGGTTCCCCAGCTCATCGCGTTCATCTCGGGTATCATGACGCTTGAGCCGGGTGACATCATCGCGACGGGAACGCCGGCAGGCGTGGGCCCTATTCAGCCCGGGGATAGCGTGGAGATCGAGCTGGTCGGCTACTCGAAGGTCCGCAATCCCGTGATCGCCCGACCCGCGTAGCCCTCCTCACCTCTGTGACGGGCCACTAACGTGCCTCGCCGGTACGCTCCGGGTTTCGACGCGCTGCCCGCCTTCCCACTCGCCGGCATCGCCGCGCTCCGCAGACAGCTCGAAGCCCAGGGCGTGGATGTCATCGACCTCGGCGCCGGCGACGCGGATATGTGCGCGCCGCCCGCCGCGGTGGCGGCCTTGCAAGCGGCGAGTGCGGATCCAGCGGCGTCGCGCTACGCGTTCCAGCTCGGGTCGGTGACCTTCCGCAAGACCGTGGCCGCGTGGATGAAACGCCGCTTCGGCGTCACGCTAGACCCGTTCGACGAGATACTGCCTCTCCTTGGCTCGAAAGAAGGGATCGCGCACCTGGCCTTCGCGCTGGTGGCACCGGGCGACACTACGGTGATTCCCGATCCGGGCTATCCGGCCTACAGCGGGGGAACGCTGCTGGCTGGAGGACGGCCGTACCTCGTGCCCCTGGCCACCGAGCACGAGTTTCTCGTTCCGTTCGGTAAGATTCCGCAGGACGTGCGTAGTCGCCTGCGCATCGTGTATCTCAACTACCCGAATAACCCGACGACCGCCTGCGCGTCGCGCGAGTATCTGCAGGAGGCTGTGGCGTTCTGCGCGCGCCATGATGCGGTTCTCGCGTACGACAACGCGTACAGCGAGATCTGTTTCGACGGATACCGCGCGGCGAGCATCCTCGAGATCGAAGGTGCGCGCGACGTGGCCATCGAGTTTCACTCGCTGTCGAAGACGTATAACATGACAGGCTGGCGCATCGCGTGGGCCGCGGGCGGGGCCGAGCTGATCTCCGCGCTGTCCAAGGTGAAGAGCTACGTCGATACGGGTGCGTTTCTGGCTGTACAGGCGGCGGGGGCGGCGGCGCTGGAGTCGTATGACGCCTGGGTGCCGCGGAACGTCGAACAGTTTCGCGTGCGGCGCGACGCCGCCGTAGCGGCGTTGCGGGCGGCCGGCTTCGCGGTCGAGCCCCCGCGGGCGACGCTCTACCTTTGGGTGCCGCTGCGCGGCTCGGAGCCGTCCGCGAACTTCGCGCGTCGCGCCCTGGAGCGGGAGGGTGTCGTCGTGATGCCGGGTTCGGCATTCGGCGCCGGGGGCGAAGGCTATTTTCGGATCGCGCTCACCGTCCCTCCCGAGAGGCTGCGGGAAGCGGCGTCTCGACTGGGCCACGTGGCAGACCGGTGAAGCGGTGCAGCGCACTGCTGCTACGGTGAGCCGAGTTCGGCGGGATCGCAGGAACCGGCGGAACCAGCGGGTTTAGAACATGCCTATGAGCCCACCATCCGTGGAGCCGGGGTCCCCGCGCAACGAAGTTGCGCGGGGTGAGGGCCCGGAATCCGCACGCAACGTAGTCGCGTGGCGTGAGGGCGTGCCCGGACGTGGGCCCGAGCACAAACTGCTGGGGCGGCCCCGCTCCGGTCGCGTCGTGACGCTCATCGCGCTGTTCCTCTCCGTCGCGGTCCACGTTCTGGTCATCGTGCTCTACCCGCTCTGGATGGAGCGGTTCGTGCCGACCCTGGAAGTCGTCGTGCGCGGGGTTATCCAGCTGCAACCGCGAGGAATCGAGATCGTGCAGCTGGTCGAAACGCCCACGGACGTTGCGCCGTCAGTGCCCGAGCCGGAACGCCCGCGGCCGCAGCCGGAGCCCGTGGTTTCCCCGGCGACGGGACCGACGACCGGCGAGCCCGGTGTCACAGTCGGCCCTGCAACGGCTCCCGGCCCCGAGGCCGAGCGCGAGCCCACGGCGGCAGATCGCCTGAGGCCCACGCTCCGCGATCCTCGACTCTGGCGACCGACGGACGAGGCCATCACGCGGCTGACCGAGGCGGAGCGTATGAAGATCCGGCTGTACGTGACGCTGGAAGCGCTCGGTGACTCGATGGCCGCCGAAGCAGCCGCCGTGGCGGCCAGCACCGATTGGACGGTCACGGACAGCGAAGGCAACCGTTGGGGTGTTTCGCCAGGACAGATCCACCTGGGCAAGATCACCCTGCCGCTTCCCTTCGGGTTCGCGCAGGATCCCGCGACGATGCGACGTACCCGCGAATGGTCGGAGATCGAGGGCGCCGCGTCGGCGGCCGAAGCGCGGGCTATCCGGGAAGAGCGCGCCAAGGCGATTCGGGAACGCAGGGATCGTGAGCGGGAACAGCGCGCGGCGGCCGATACCACGCAAGGCCAGCGTCCGCCTCCGTAATGCATTATCGTTCAATCACTTTGTCAACGCCCACCTGCTGCGTAACATAACGCTGTTCCGACCCCGCCAGCGGCGCTAACTTTAAAGTACACTCTGACACTCAGAGCAGGCACCGAAGGCGGTCCCTCACGAGCCGGTGGAGAGATTGTCTCACGACACTCCGGGCGTCCACGGTCGCGATTTCTACGCGGGTCTACTCGAAGCGCTCATCCGGGTGATGGGCCTGGCAAAGGGCTATCTCTTCCTTCACGGTCCGCGCACGGCCGTGCTGGCGACTCAACTCGGCCGGGCGCTGGGCCTGGGCGAACGGGAGCAAGGTGAGCTGCTCTTCGGCGCGCTTCTCAGCGACCTGGGGATGATCGGCTTGATCGAAAGCGCCTGGGAGAACCCGGTTCCCGTGCTCGCGCCGCACGAGCAGGAAGAAGTGAAGCGACATCCGGAACGCTCCGGCCAAATCGTTCGCTCGATCCCCTATCTGGGAGGTGTGGCTCCCCTGGTGCTGCACCACCACGAGTGGTGGGATGGCAGCGGCTACCCGGCGCATCTGTCGGGAGTTCAGATCCCCTTGGGCGCACAAATTCTCCGGGTTGCAGACACCGTGACCGCGTTAGGTGAGACGCGACCGCAGCGCCCGGCGCGCACGTCGGTCGAGGCACGTGCGGCGATCGAGGCGGGCGCGGGCCGGGAGTTCGGGCCCGACGTGGCGCGCACGCTCCTGGCTCTTCTCAATTCGGGCAAGCTCAAGGCGTTCAGTCCGGCGGTCTTCCTGGATGCGCGCAGCCGAGCCATCAACGCCGTGCTGCCCGAGGATGTGTCTCCGCTCTCCGGTGACCAGTTGCTCGAGCTTTTTGGCGCGCTCATCGATCAGAAAGACCCGTACACGGGCGGCCACTCCCGTCGGGTCGCCGCCCTCGCCGTGCCGGTAGCCGACGCCCTCTCCCTGCCGGAGCCGCTGCTGCGCAACATCAAGGCGGCCGGCCATCTGCACGATATCGGCAAGGTCAGTGTGCCTCGCCGCGTGCTCGTCAAGAGTGGACCGCTCAGCTCCGGCGAGTTTCAGCAGGTGCAGCGTCATGTCGACACCGGCGCGCGCATCCTGGAGAGCGTCCCCAGCCTGCGCCACCTCGCTCCCGCCTGCCGCTATCACCACGAGCGCTGGGACGGCGAGGGGTACGTGGAAGGCCTATCCGGCGAGCGCATCCCGGTGCTCGCGCAGATTCTGGCCGTCTGCGACGCCTACGACGCCATGACCTCTGCGCGCGCGTATCG
>JACQVC010000436.1 GCA_016209995.1 Gemmatimonadota bacterium | reverse complement strand
GGATGGCGGCGAGGATCGTAGTACGCCGGAGCCCTGGGCAGCGCGGCCAGCAGGCCCGCTTGCTCGAGCGTCAGCTCATGCGCTCCCCGGCCGAAATAGAGACGCGAGGCGGCCTCGATGCCGTAGACGCCGGCGCCGAAGTACAGGTGATTGAGGTACAGCTCCAGGATCTCCCGCTTGGAGAACCGGTCCTCGATCTCGCGTGCGACCCTGACCTCGAGCAGCTTGCGCCGCAGCGTCTTGTCCTGCATGCGAATGCGCTCGGGGAAGGCCGTGCGCGCGAGCTGCATGGTCAGCGTGCTGGATCCCTCGGCGTAGGTCCCGGCCCGCAGATTGGCGAGCGCCGCGCCCACGACGCGGGGCCAGTCCACGCCCTCATGCCGGTAGAAGCGCCGATCCTCGACCGCGATGAACGCAGCCGGAACGTAGTCGGGCAGCGCATCCAGCGAGACGACTCGGTGCTCCAGAGGACTGAGCAGCGCGAGCGGCAGACCGTTGCGGTCCAGGAGCACGGACTCGCCGCCCGGCTGGTGGGCCGCCAATGCGTCCACGTCCGGGCAGCCCAGCAGCCCGCACCGCTGCCAGAGCACCATGCCGGCGACGACGCTGCCAGCGCCTATCCACAGGAGGGGGGTCCAGCGGATCCACCTCTTCACCGAAATATTTATCACTGAAGTCTTCGACTCATCGCACGCGGTGATATTCGGTCGGTTCTACCACTACTACATCTATGCTCACGCGATGACGCTGCCGGGATCAAGGCCGCAGCGCGTCCACCAGCTCTTCTCGTACGAAAGGATCCACCTCGGTCTCGAGGCGCGCGGCCAGCGCCTGGGGGGCTTCGCGGGCGCTCGTCTCACTCAGAGCCCACGCCGCGTGCCCGCGCACCAGCGGCTGTGGGTCGGCAAGCGCGTCGATGAGTGCCGCGATCGCCTCCGGTTGCGGCTCATCCACTTGCCTCAGCCAGTTCCCTATCGCCACGGCGACGTTCCGCTTGAAGCCTGCATAGCCCGCCCGCCGGATGGCGCTCCCACGCGAGAAAGAATCCCAGTGATCGGGTGTCATCTTCATCAGCTCGATCAGCGATGGCGCGTGCGTGCCGGGGTGTCGTCCTTCTTCCGAGCCAGCTTCTGCCTGGACGCCAACAGGCCGCTCACCCGGCCCGCGCGCGGCGTAGCCCGCCTCGCTCGTCAGCTCGGCGAACTTCAGGTTGAACGGGCACACCTCCTGACAGATGTCGCAGCCGAAGATTCGGTTGCCGATGGGCCGCCGCAGGTCGCGCGGGATGGGGCCACGGTGCTCGATGGTCAGATACGAGATGCACAGCCGCGCATCCATCACGGGCGCGCCGTTGGCGTCGTACCCCTTGAGCGCCCCCGTCGGGCACGCATCGAGACAACGACGGCACGTGCCGCAGCGCTCCTCCGCGAACGCCTCGTCCACGGGCAGCGCGAGATCCAGCAGAAGAATACCCAGAAAGAAATAGGAGCCGTGCCGCGGAGCGATCAGCATCGTGTTCTTGCCGAACCACCCGAAGCCCGCTCGCTGGCCCAGCTCGCGCTCGAGGATCGGGCCCGTATCGACGTACACGCGTCCGCCGACCGGGCTCCCGGCCTCACTCTCGATCCAGCGATGCAGCGCCCGCAGCCGCCCCTCGATGACCTTGTGGTAATCCCGACCGCGCGCGTAGCGGGCAATGATGCCGCGCGAAGCCCTGCCCCAAGCACTGTCCGGTTCGCCATCGCCGGCGTGCACGTAGTAATTCTGCCCGACGACGACCGCGGAGCGTACGCTCTCGAGGCTCAGGCTCAGATCACCACGACGGCGGACCGCGTCCGCCCGGGCGAGGTATGCCATGTCGCCGTGCAGGCCGGCGGCGAGCCACCTGCGGAAGTGTGGCACGTGTGCGCTGCGCGCGGGATCGACGACGCCCACGAGGTCGAAGCCCAGAGCGCGGGCGTGGTCCTTGAGGCGAGCGGCTAGCTCCTTCTGCACGTCTGGCTCGGCCAGCATAGGTCCCTCGTACACCCGGGTCCACCCGAGCGTTCGGGGTCGAAGATCTGCGGTGCCGGCGAGGAAGCCGCCCTCAGATGGGGTGGCGTGTCTGATCGGTGGGCGATCGCTAAACCGACAGCACGGGAACGCCGTACGCCGGAATCGTCGGATCTCGCGTCGCAATGCGCAGGCCGTGCTCCCGGGCCTGCGCCACGAGCACGCGGTCGAAAGGGTCCCGATGGTGCCACGGCAGCCGCGCGCTGGCCCAAGCCTGAGCCGCCGTCACGGGAAGCTCGAGGAAACCCGCCTGCGCCGCCGCTGCCAGCCAGTCCTCCGGGAGGTCGAGCCTTCCCGCCGCCGCCTTCAGCTCGAGCTCCCAGGCCGAGGCCGCGCTGAAGAATACCGCTCGGCCAGTGTCCTGGATCTCTTCGACCGCCTCCGGCCTCAGCTTACCAGGATCGTGTAGGGCCCACAGAAGGGTGTGCGAGTCCAGAAGCAAGTTCATCGCGGTCGGCGCGGCTTCTCGGGCACAACGACATCCTCTGGATCTTCTTCATCCTCGGTGCCGTAGAACAGAGCTTCCAACTCCGGATCGGGCGCCCACCAGTCCTCTGACTCTCGTACCTTCCCTGCCAGCAAACCCAGCGGCCGCGCCCCTTCTCGCGCAGGCACCGGTACCAGCCTGACCAGGGGCCGCCCAGCCTTGGAGATCACCACATCCTCGCCGCGCACGGCCTCCTCGACCAGGCGCGACAGATGTGTCTTCGCCTCATGGATGTTCACGTTCTTCATGGAACTAAGTTTAGCTTAGTTCTATGCCTCCGCAAGGGCGCGACGTGGTGCTGGGGTTCGTGGACCTCCCGGCCCTGCACCTCGGAGCGCACGCCGCGAGGGGCTTCCCTTTCCGAAATGTGACGCTGGACAACCTTTGACACCCTCGCCGCCTCGCCCTACCGTGCCCTCATGCGCTCTACCGTGACGGACAGACTGATCCACGTCGCTCACTCCCCCGACAGCGATGACGCGTTCATGTTCTACGCGCTCGCCGAGGGCGCGATCGACACGCCGGGGCTCGAGTTCCGGCACGAGCTGGCGGACATCGAGACGCTGAACCGCAGGGCGCTTGCCGGCGAGCTGGAAGTCACCGCCGTCTCGATCCACGCGTACGCGCATCTGGCGGACCGCTACCTGCTGCTCACGCACGGCGCATCGATGGGCGAGGGGTACGGGCCGCGCATCGTCTCTCGCCAGCCACTCGACCGGACGACACTCGCTGGCCGCAAGGTCGCGATCCCCGGCGAGCTGACGTCGGCCAACCTGGCGCTGCGGCTGTATCAGCCCGGCGTCGTGACCGAAGTGGTTCCGTTCGATCGCATCATCGAGGACGTGGCTGCCGGCGCCGCGGATGCGGGCGTAGTCATCCACGAGGGTCAGCTCACGTTTCAGGACGCGGGCCTCACGCTCGTCGAAGACCTGGGCCGCTGGTGGGGCCAGGAGACCGGAGGGCTGCCGCTCCCGCTGGGCGGCAACGTGATCCGCCGCGACCTGGGGCCCGAGCTGGTCGCCCGCGTATCCACCCACCTCCGCGAGTCCATCGCGTACGCCCTGGCGCATCCCGAGCCCGCGCTCGAGTACGCGATGCGTTTCGCGCGCGGGCTCGGGAAGGAAAACGCCCGCGAGTTCGTCGGGATGTACGTGAACCGCCGCACGCTCGATTACGGGCCCGACGGCCGGCGCGCCGTGCAGCTCTTCCTCGATCGCGGCTTCGAGGCCGGGATCATCCCGCGGAGGCTGCGCGTCGAGTTCGCGGAGTGAGGGGAAAATCGTCAGCCACGGCCCGCTGTCAGCACACGCCGCACCATCCACTCCACCGCGGGGACCATGTTGGTCGGCGTAAGCTTCGTTGCCGGATGTTGCCCCGCCCACACGCGAAACAGCTCATCCACGAACCCTTGTCCGACCTCGTGCACGTCAGAGAAGTCGATCATTACCTCGCCGAACTTCTCGAGTTGGCTCGCCAGCCTCCTCGCCTCGGAGCGGGAGACAAAGGCCCCTCCCGCCTTGAACAGCCTCACTCGCACGGCCGACCGCGCAAACTCGAACGTCTCCGGATCGGCGAAGCGCTCGAACGTCTCCGCGGTGGTGCGAGTCGACTGCCGGCTCAGCTCGCAGCGGACCCTGGTGCCGCGCCGTGAGGTGGCCTCGCCGACGGCCTCGTCGTTCTGAAGGGTATCGACCACCCAGCGCAGCGTGCCCGACTGGATCTCGAAGCGATCAACCAACCGCGAAGTGAAGAAGATGCCCTCCCCCGTATGGCGCTCCGGAAGCGTAGTCAACTTCCCCTTGGAGAGCTGCTCGATAGCCTCGAAGTCGTCCTGCAGGTTCAGCTTCTCACGGACGTGACGGAACGCCCCCACACCGTCATCGGCAATCTCGAAGACGATCGTCTCCCCGGCCGCCCAGAGAACCACGTCGGCTTCGGTACCCGACGAGTGCTCGATCGCGTTGTTCAGCATCTCCGTGAACGCATAGGTCAGGATCGAACGGACGTTGCTCGGGGCGTCCCTGAGCCCGACCAACTGGTCAAGCAGCTGGTTCCACACGACGTCTTCCTGGAGCCCGCCGAGCGGATACCGAGCGGCGAAGTCAGCCGCGCGGCGATATCTGGTGCCGCGCCCGGCCCCTACGCGGGCGATCTCCCCGGACTCGAGCATCTTCGCCAGATGATGGTGCACGGCTTGACGGGTGAGCCCGGTCGCGGCCACGACATCTCGCGGAGCAATCGTCTCCTGCCCCGCCAGGAGAAGCCGAATCTGGTCCTTGAGGTCCATCGGCAAGCCCGGCATTGTGTCCTTGACGTTTTGACGTTTTATATCCAACCTATCGCGTAATCGTCAAAACGTCAAGCAAACTATGAGTCGCCCGAGCCACCGGAGCCGCCATACCACCGGCCCTTCCACTCGATCCGCTGACCCCGGATCGCGCTGCGGATCACGATGACGGCGGCAACGGCTGCACCTATCGGATACAGGAGGGCGTTCGCAGCCGGCACGCGCAGGCGATGGCAGACCGCGCTCCACATCAACAGCGACAGTCCGCACGCGCCTGCCGCCCAGGCCGCGAGACTGCCGCCAAACAGCGCGCCGCCCGCATCTGACCCGCCGCTCGCGGCCCCCGGACCGACGGCTCCGGCGAGGGCTGCGCCGAGGACCGCCGGCGGCAACAGCCAGAACCCCAGCAGATAGACGACCAGCAGCGGCAGCGCGAAGGGCGCGGCCCACGGCGGGAACGACTGCTGACCGCCCGTGGCAATGTTCTTCGTCCAGCCTTCGAGAATCTCTGATAGAGACCGGTACATGCGCGTCTCCAGGTGATCCTCCGCTCCGCGGATGACTAGGCGATGACCAGTCCGGCACAGCTCCTGCGCGAGACGCAGATCCTCGGCGACCTCTCCCCGCACAGCTTCGTGTCCGCCGACCGCCTCATAGGCGGACCGACGCAACAGCAGAAACTGGCCGTTGGCGATCGCGCTACGCCACGAGCGCGGCTCGCAGGGGCGCGACAGGTTCGCGAAGCGCAGCACCAGCGCCAACATCATCTGCGGCATCACCGTGCGTTCCCAAAAACTCACCAGACGCTGCCGGCCGAGCACGGTCACGGCAGCGGCTTGCTCGGCCTCCAGCGCAGCTACGGCGCCTGCGAGCAGGTGGGTGCCGTGGCGCGTATCGGCATCGGTGAAGAGCAGGATCTCGCCTGCGGCCCGCCGGTAACCTTGCCAGCAGGCCCACGGCTTCCCGAACCAACCCGGCGGCAGCGGCTCCCCGCGGATCACCTCCACGCGGCGGGCGTTCCCCGCGGGCACGGTCCGTGCGACCTCGCCGGTTCGATCCGTGCTCTGATCGTCCACGATGACCACTTCGAAGCGGGGGTAATCCGTGACGACCAGAGTAGCCAGGCACTCCGCGATGTTGTGCTCCTCGTTGCGGGCGGGCACGATGACGCTTACCAGCGGCGGCGTGGATGCAGGCCGGGGCCGATCCGGGGGGAACCCCGGCAGCGCCCTCACCCTGAGGATCGCGAAGACCAGAACGGCGACCCAGGGTAACAGGCCGAGCGCAATCCAGAGCCAGTCCAACATTACTTGCCCGCCTCTCCAGGGAGTATCGCTTCGCCTCGGACCGCCAGGCGAGCGCGCTGCCCGGTCTCACAAGCTGCCGCGATCGCCCAGCGTGCCTGGCGCGGCGATGTGGCCTACCCTATCCTACTCTGTCGTCACCGAAAATCCCGTGGCAGTCGACCGCGTCGCTTGCGGTCGCATCCCCAAGATGTCGGGCAGAGAGGCTCCCATCGGCATCCAAGTGGACCAGGTGCGGGCCGAGTTTCCCATCCTCGACCGCACGACGTACCTGAGCTCGTGCTCGCTGGGCGCGTTGTCCAGGCGCTCGGAACGCTATCTGTCCGAGTTTCTGGAGCGCTGGAACACGCACGGAGCGGCCGCCTGGTACGAGCACTGGCTGGGCCAGACGGATCTGCTGCGCGCGCGCGTCGCCGAGTTTCTCGGAATCGCGGCCGCCGATCTCGCGCTGCTTCCCTCCGCGTCCGCCGCGCTCTCCATGATCGCCGAGAGCGTCGACCACAGTCGCCGTCCGCGCGTGGTCTGCTGCGACCTGGACTTCCCCACGCTCGCGTACCAGTGGGCCGTCAAGCCGGGCGTCGAGCTGGTCATCCTGCGCAGCCGTGATGGCGTGAGCGTGACGCCGGAGCAGTTCGCCGCGGCGGTGGACGAGGATACCATGTTTCTCGCCACCAGCCACGTCTACTTCACGACCGGGTTCGTGCAGGACGTGCGCGCGCTCGCCCAGATCGCCCACGAGGTCGGCGCGTACTGCCTGATCGACGGGTACCAGGCCGCCGGACAGATCCCCGTCAACCTGCGCGAGCTGGGCGTCGATTTCTACGTGACCGGTCCGCTGAAATGGCTATGCGGCGGACCGGGACTCGCGTACCTGTACGTGCGCGACGAGCTGGTGCGGCGGCTGCGGCCGCGCATCACGAGCTGGTTCGCCACGCGCAACCCGTTCGACTTCGATATCCACCACTTCCAGTACCAGGACGATGCCCGGCGCTTCGAGCTGGGCACCCCGGCGCTGCCGACGATACACCAGGCGCTGGGCGGGCAGGAGATC
>JACQVC010000434.1 GCA_016209995.1 Gemmatimonadota bacterium | reverse complement strand
TTCCTGGAGGCGCCGCGCGTGCCTGACCGACACGGCGAAGAAGATGGACTTCCCGGGAAGCGTGCCCGTCGGGTCCTTGATCGACTCCTCCATGAATTCCCGGATAATCAGCCTGATAGTCGCGGCCGGCGATTGCCGAGTTGATCAGCTCGACGGACAACGGGCGCTGCGTCTCGCGCCGTTGGGCGAGCCATTCCAGATCATCACGCGTGGGGAAGCCGGCGACCGGGGCGGGAGGATAGTGCACCGAGTCCCAGAAAAAGATTTCGTGGCCGTTCGTGTACAGGACGAACGGGAGCGCATCGCCGTGGATGCGCTGGAGTCGCTCGGCGTACTGCCTGGCTTGTTCCTGCCCGACCTGCGCGTCGCGGCTGGTCTTCTTGGCCTCGACGACGGCGGTGGGTTTTCCGCGCAGTACCAGGGCGTAATCCGCGAACTGACGGCCCGCGTAGTTCGAGCTGCCGGATTCTCGACCAACGGGCGGCTTACCGCCCGTGATGTAGCTCTGAATCTCCAGCTCCTGGCTGACCTGCGAGGGGTCGTCGACGTCCCAGCCTGCGAGGCGGAGGCGCCGGTCGATGATCTGCTGGCGGGTGTCGGCTTCGGAGTAGGGCTCGGGCGTCACATCAAGATCGCAGCAGGCTCCTCGAGCATCGCCCGTAACGTCTGGAGGAATCGAGCGCCCATGGCGCCGTCGATGACGCGATGGTCGCAGCTCATTGTGACCCGCATGCGCGGCTCGACGACCACCTGTCCACCCTTCACGACGGCCCGCTCCTCGACGGCTCCGACCGCCAGGATTCCCGCCTCGGGTGGATTGATAACCGCGGTGAACTCGTAGATCCCGAACATCCCCAGGTTCGAGATGGAGAAAGTCGAGCCGGTGTATTCTTCCGGCTTGAGCTTCTTCTCCCTGCCTCTCTGCGCGAGCTCGCGGAACTCGGTGCTCAGCTCGGCGAGTCCCTTGCGGTCCGCGTCCCGAATCACCGGCGTGATCAGGCCCTCCTCGCCAGCCACGGCTACGCCGATGTGCACACGGTTGTAGCGGCGGATGCCTTCACCCGTCCACGCCGCGTTGCACTCCGGATGGCGCTGCAGAGCCGCGGCGGTCGCACGGATCACCATGTCGTTGATGGAGACCTTCACGCCTTGGGCCCCAAGGAACGCGTTGATGCGCTCGCGCGCGCGGACCATGCCCGTCATGTCCACGTCGATGGTCAGGAAGAAGTGGGGAACGGGCCCCAGCGACTGGACGAGCCGCTTGGCGATGGTCTTGCGGATCTGGGTGAGCGGGACGTCCTCGTAGTCCGCCAGCTCGAGGGCGGGCGCCCGGGCCGGCGCCGCCGCGGCTTCGGCGAGCGCCGCCTCGATGTCCCGCTTGATGATGCGCCCGCCGGGTCCCGTGCCGGCGACGCGCCCGAGCTCGAGTCCCGCGTCCGCGGCCAGGCGCCGGGCGAGCGGCGACGCGCGCACGCGACCCCGTCCGTCCTCGCCGTCACCCGTGGCCGCGGGTGCGGACGCGGCCGGTCTCGCGGCAGCCGGCGCCCCCGCGACAGGGCTCGGTCGCGGAGCCGCGGCTCGCTCCGGCTGGGCGGCGGGCGGCGCCTGGGGCGCTTTGGCCGGCTCTGCGCCGGCCCCGCCAACCGCGGCGCCCGCCCGGCCGTCCCGGACCAGCGCGCTGATATCCTCGTCCGCTTCGGCAATCACGGCAATGACCGAGCCCACCGGCGCCGTACCACCTTCGCCGACCAGGATCTTGCGCAGCACGCCGTCACCCCGGGCCACCAGCTCCATGGTGGCCTTGTCGGTCTCGATCTCGGCCAACACCTGACCGGACGACACCTCGTCCCCCTCGCCCTTCAACCACTTCACGACCTGACCCTCCTCCATGGTGGGGGAGAGGGCTTCCATGTGCACTTTCGTCCCCATTCGATCTCCTAGCGGGTTCGCGGGTTGGCGGGTTCGCGGGTTCGCGCCATGTCGCAGCTCAAGCGCTCTCTGCAGAACCCATCCGCTCCGGCAGCCCTGGCGTCGGGAGCGAACGCACGAGGAAAATCGGTGGAACTTCGACGAACGTCGAACCCGCTAACCCGCCAACCCGCGAACCTGCTCACCGGTACAGCACCCTGTTGCAGGCGTCGACCACGCGCTGTGCGCTCGGCTTGGCGAGCTGCTCGAGATTCTTCGCGTACGGCATGGGCACATCCGCTTGCGTCACGCGCAGAACCGGCGCGTCCAGCTCATCGAACGCCTCTTCCTGGATGATGTTCACGATCTCGGCGCCCACGCCCGCGAGCGGCCAGCCCTCCTCGAGGTAGACCACGCGGTTCGTCTTCGCGACGGTCGTGAGGATCGCATCCACGTCCAGCGGGCGGAGGGAGCGGAGGTCCAGAACCTCGGCGCTGATCTGGTCCTTCGCGAGGCGAGCGGCGGCCTGGAGAGCCACGTGCACCATCTTGCCGTGCGTGATGATAGAGACGTCGCTGCCCTCGCGCTTCACCTCGGCCACACCCAGCGGCACAATGTGCTCGCCCTCGGGCACCTCGCCCTTCACGTTGTAGAGCAGCTCGCCCTCGAGGACGACCACCGGGTCGTCATCGCGAATCGCCGCCTTCAGCAGGCCCTTTGCGTCGGCCGGAGTACCGGGCGTGACCACCTTGATGCCGGGGGAATGTGTGTATTGGGTCTCGACCGCCTGGGAGTGCTGAGCGGCGAGCTGCAGCGCGGCGCCGGTCGGCCCGCGGAAGACGATAGGGATCGGGATCTGCCCACCGGACATGTAGTACGTCTTGGCGGCCGTGTTCAGGATTTGATCCAGCGCCAGAATCGCGAAGTTGAACGTCATGAACTCGATGATCGGACGCAGCCCGACCATGGCGGCGCCGATCCCGATGCCCGCGAACCCCGCCTCGCTGATGGGAGTATCCACCACGCGCTGCGGACCGAAGCGGTCGAGGAAGCCACGCGAGACCTTGTACGCGCCGTTGTAGACGCCCACCTCTTCGCCCATGAGGAAGACGGACTCATCGCGCTCCATCTCCTCGGCCATCGCCTCGCTCAAGGCTTCGCGATACGTCAGTTCCCGCATGGTCAGGAGTCCTTCCGATTAGCTCCCACACCACCCCGCGCCTCTCCTCCACCCACCCCTCTCCCCACCCCTTCGCTGACCTTCGCTGCGCTACGGTTCATGCGATCCAAGAAGAGGCGACCGTGCACGTCGAGCGAGTGATAGACGTGTGTGTAGAGCTGGGAGGGATCGGCGACGGGTGATGCGTCGGCGAACTTGACTGCATCCGCCACGACCGCGCGCACCTCGTTATCGAGCGCATCCATCGTAGCCTGATCGATCAGCCCGACCGCCTCCATGCGACTGCGGAGCAGCACGATCGGGTCGGCGTGCGACATGCGGTCCTCGACCTCTTCCTTGCTGCGATACACGCCGTGGACCGGGTCGGACATGGAATGGCCTTTGTAGCGATAGGTGCGCGCCTCGATCAGGCTGGGCCCTTCGCCGCGACGGGCGCGCTCGGCGTACTCGCGCACGGCGGTGTGAACGGCGACGACGTCCTGCCCGTCGACGGCCGTGGAAGGGATGTCGTAGCTGCAGGCGCGCTCGAAGATCGGGAGCGTGGAGACCCGCGCATAGGCCGTTCCCATCCCGTACTCGTTGTTCTCGACCACGTAGACCACGGGCAGCTTCCACACCGCGGCCATGTTGAGCGTTTCGTGGAAGGATCCCTGATTGACGGCGGCATCTCCGAGGAAGCAAAGGCACACGCGATCTTCCCCGCGATACTTGATCGCCCAGCCGAAACCCGCGGCCAGCGGCACGTGGCCTCCCACGATCGCATAGCCGCCCATGAAGTTGACACTGGCGTCGAAGAGGTGCATCGAGCCGCCCTTGCCGCCGGAGCATCCGGTGGAGCGTCCGAAAAGCTCGGCCATGACGGCTCGGGGCGAGATCCCCTTGTTGATCGCCTGAGCGTGTTCACGGTAGGCGGTGATCACGTAGTCGTCGGGGCGGATGGCGCGGATCGCCCCCACGCCCACCGCTTCCTGCCCGATGTAGAGATGGCAGAAGCCGCCGATCTTTCCGATCGCGTACGCTTCCTCGGCCGCCTCCTCGAAGCGCCGACTCAGGAGCATCTCCTTGAGGAAGTCGAGGAGCGCTTCCCGGGAGAGCCCCCCGAGCGACTTGGGCGGCCTGGGCAGATCGGCGGTCTCCAGGCCCGATCGCAGGCTGGTCCTCGACTTGGCCATGGCCCTCCTATCCGGCCTTCCGCCCGGCATAGGGTGCCGTCCGCAGTTGACCGACCCGGAGCTGCACGAGCTGGCGTGCGGCTCGCTCCGCTCCGGATCGCAGTCCGGAGCAGGCGGTCGCCGGAATTCCCACGTCCAGCATCTCTTGAATGCGACCGGGCCCGCCGCCCTCGACTTCTCGAGCCTGCTCCTTCGCGTGATAGCTCGAACGGACCAGGGGCCCGGATTCGACGTGCCGGAAGCCGTACTCTTCCTCACCGACCTGCTTCCAGGCGGCAAACTCGTCGGGCGAGACCCAGCGTGCCACCGGGATGTGCTGACCCGAAGGCCTGAGGTACTGGCCAAGGGTCAGAATGTCGACACCCGCCTCCCGAAGATCGAGCATCGCCTGGCACACTTCGGCCCGCTCTTCCCCCATCCCGAGGATGATGCCGGTCTTCGTCAGCATGTCCGGATCCATGCGCTTGGCGACGCCCAAGAACGAGATCGAGCGCCAGTAGCGGCCGCCCGGGCGCACGAACGGATGCAGCCGCTCGACGGTCTCGAGGTTGTGGCCCAGGATCGCCGGCTGCGCGGCCACGACGGCCGCGAGCGCATCCTCATCCCCCTTGAAGTCAGGGATCAGAACTTCGACGGAGCACGTCGGGATGCGTGCCCGGATCTGACGCACGGTTTCCGCAAAGATCGCGGCACCGCCATCGGACAGGTCATCACGGTTCACACTGGTGATCAC
>JACQVC010000454.1 GCA_016209995.1 Gemmatimonadota bacterium | reverse complement strand
GCAGATTCGCAATCAGGGCACCATCGGCGGCAACCTCACGCAGGACGTGCGGTGCTGGTACTACCGCGCGGGCTGGCCCTGCTACCGGGCCGGCGGCAACATCTGCTATGCGGACACTCCGGAGGCCCTGAACCGCGAGCATGCCATCCTCGACGCCGACCGCTGCGTGGCCGTCAATCCCTCCGACACCGCGCCGGCGCTCGTCGTGCTCCAGGCGGAGATGGTGATCCGCAGCTCGCGCGGCGCACGTGTCGTGTCCGCCGAGGAGTACTTCGTCGGACCCGCGACCGATATCACGCGGATGACCGTGCTCGGCCGCGGCGATCTGCTGACCGCGATCCGCTTGCCGGGCACGTGGGCGGGCGCCGACTTCTACTTCGAGAAGATCGCAGATCGGAACGTCTGGGACTTCCCGCTCGTGAACGTGGCGTCGGCGATGTTCGTGTCCGGCGGCACGATCGCGCGGAGCCGGATTGCCGTCAACGGCGTCGCGGCCCGGCCGCTGCGGCTGGTGAGGGTCGAACGGGCCGTACAGGGCCGGGCGCCGGCTGAAGCCACGGCGGCGGCGGCGGGCGAGGTGGCGATTCAGGGGACCGTGCCGCTACAGCACAACGCCTACAAGGTTCCGCTCCTCCGGAACCTCGTGAAGCGGGCCATCCGGGGGACCGAGCAGTCATGAACTTCCTGACCTGGGGCCGGAGCCCGTGGGGCGAATGGATCCTGACCCACGTCTCGTGGGATCTGCTGTGGGCGTCGCTCTTTGCCGGCCTTGCCTTCCTCGCCGCGCACGCCAGCTACATGCTGCTGTCGAAGCACCGCAAACGAGACGCGGCCGAGACCGACGCGATGGAAGCCGCCCGCCGGGACCTGCCGACCCGCATCGCTCGGCACTCGCTCGCGGCACGCCTCTTCCACTGGATCATGGCGGTGGCCATGTTCGTGCTGCTCTTCACGGCGTTTCTGCCGATCGCCGGCGTGCAGTTCGCCTGGGTGACCTGGCACTGGGTGGCTGGTCTGGTCCTGACGGCGGCAATCCTGTTCCACGTCGTGCACGCGACGTTCTGGATGGATTTCTGGTCGATCTGGGTGGGTCCGACGGATCTGCCCGAGCTCAAAGCCGAGATCCTGCGCGAGCTCGGGCACGAGGTGTCCGGCTCGAAGCCCGGCAAATATCCGCTCGGCAACCGTCTCTACCACCTGGTGATTGTCGTCGCGGGGCTTGCGGTCGTCACCTCCGGCCTCTTCATGATGGTGCGGGTGCGGACGCCGTTCTTCACGCGCAATCCCTATCTGTTCGCAGACGCGACGTGGGGCGTCACCTACGTGTCGCACGGCCTGGCGGGCGTTGGTCTTGTGGGCCTCGTGATCGCGCACGTCTACTTTGCCGTGCGGCCGGAGAAATGGTGGATTACCAAATCGATGCTCCTCGGCTGGATCACGCGCCGCCAGTATCTCGAACACCACGACCCCGATCGCTGGGTCGTGCGCCAGTAACCGCCTCGTGCCAGACACACTTCAGCAGTCCTGCGACGCGATCGAGCGCTGCTATGAGTTCCTGCTCGCCTACGCCGCGCAGGGCCTGGCGGGCGATGCGGGCGCCCAGAGCGGCGCACACCTCCGGATCGAACTCGGGCGTGCCGAAGCGGCGATTGCCGGGCTGCGCCAGGCGTACGACACGGCCATCAGCGGCCTCGAGCCGGCCGATCGCTACGCGGCGTTCCTCGCGGTCCTCGACCGGGATGCCCGCGAAGCGCTCGCCGCAATCCAGCTCGTGCTGGCACAGCCCTCGATCAGCTCCCAGCTCGTGGACAACCTGAACGCGTCGATTCACCTGCGGGCGCTCTTGACCGATCTCTTTCTCATCGACGAGATCCTGAAGCTGCGGGCCCGCCCGTCTGTCTGAGGCTGGCCAGCGCGTCGAGGCTCAGGGCTCAAAGTCGGCGGATTCGTCCCCCGACCGCCACTGCATGGTGCGGGACCGGCCAGTCGATCAGGTCGTCTTCAGCTCTTCTTAGCCGTGATCGCGAAAACGCTGCTCCAGATCCGCTCGGTTTTCTGGCTGCCGCAGCTGGGACAGGGCGCAGCACCGTGCGGCGCTTCGGAAATCGGCCGCAGAATCTCGAACGTCTTCTGACAATCTTTACAGATGAATTCGTAGACGGGCATGCGACACCTCCTGCCGAAATCTGCCAATCCCGCCGTGGTTGAGGCAGCCGGCCGCCTTCACGACGACGGCATCGAGACGCCCGGCGCCACACAGGCGGGCGATCGGTGCATCCAGGTCGTAGAACACGCTCTCGGTGATGCGCGCACTGATCTCAGCCGACAAGCCTCCGCTCTTCCAGCCCTCGTCCACAATCATGGCGCGCCGCGTTTTGGCCACCGACGCGAAAATGGTCTGGTCGTCGAGCGGCCGCAAGGTTCGGAGGTCAATGACCTCGGCCTCGCAGAGAAACGTCCTTCCTGAGAGCGTCCTAAGGGCCAAGCCCGAACCCTGGCCAGGGGTTGATTCTCTTCGCCGTGCCTGCTCGCTTCTGAGATCCCAACGACAGTTGAACCGCCCGACGCTCCGGGCAGGAGGTGTCCATGCGTCGTGACGTGGCGCTGATCGTCGCTGGAGTCCTCTCGCTCTCTCCGGTGCCGGTAGCCGTCGTCTCCTCACCGGTAGTGACCGGATAGGTTGCGGACCTCGAATTCTGTTCGCAATCGATATGCGGCGTTGCCGCCTTCGCGGGCGATTTCGTCGGCCAGGTGAACGGCCGGCCCGTGCGGGGCATTCTCCAGCACGAAAGGAGCGAACGGATGCCGCTCACCCTCAAGCGGTTTCCACCAACGGTTCACCAGCGCCTCGGGCAATGGCGGCGCGTGCCCAGTCCCGCAGGCGCACCATTTCCGGCCAGCCGCCGGCCCCGGGCACCAGAGGCGCCCCGATGGTCACCTCGATGGGCGATCGACGCAGCAGCACGGTGTCACTCGGCAAGACGCGGCGGGTGCCATGAAGCGCGATCGGGACGACGGGCCGCCCCGCATCCACCGTCGCGCGGAACGCACCAAGACGAAACGGCCGGACCCCCGGTGGGCGGAAGAACCCTCCCTCGGGGAACACGGCCAGAGACATCCCGCCGCGCAGCGTCCGGGTGAGTTCGTCGGCTCCCGCGAGACGCCGCGAGAGATCGGCCGTGTCGATCGTGAGGTGCTGCGCCCGGCGAATCACCGTGCCAATCACCGGATAGGAGGTGAGCGCGTGCTTGGCGATGAACCGGAACTCCGATGGGAGCACGGCGCTCAGCACGAGCGGATCGATGTAGCTGGCGTGATTGGCGACGAACACCGCGGCCCCGGCCTGCTCCAGATGTTCTCCGCCAGTCACGCGGAGCGGCAGACCTGACAGCCGCAGCGCGAGCTGGGACCACCGCTTGACCAAGTTGTTGGCGGCACGTCCAGGCGGCACCAGCCGCAACAGGCACCAGAGCGGCGGCACCGTGGCCAGCAGCAAGCCGGCCGCGTAGGCCGTCAAGGCCAGCCGTCCCAGGAGATCCGCAGTCCGCCCGGCTCGTCCCCGCGCCCCTTCCAGGAGCAGGCGAATCCACTGGACCGCAACCGGTCGAGGCGGCGCGAGGAGCGCCCCCCGCTGATAGGCGTCTCGTATCGCGGCGCGGCGAATCTTTCCGCTGGGGGTCTTCAACACCGCACCAGGCTGCGCGATGACCACGCGATCGGGGGGAACGCCGAGCGCATCGGTGACACGCGCCAGGATCTCGCCATGCAATTGATCACGGCGCGTGGCATCTGCGACCCGCGTCTCCGCGACGATCACGAACTGCTCGGTTCCAATTGACGGGTCGTACACCCCGAAGGCCGCCACGCAGCCCTTTCGGACGTCCTTGACCGCCCCGGCGACTTCCTCGGCTTCCTGCGGCGTGAGATTACGGCCACCGCGGATGATGAGATCTTTCTCGCGCCCGGTGACGAACAGCTCTCCGTCGGCCCAGTACCCGAGAT
>JACQVC010000453.1 GCA_016209995.1 Gemmatimonadota bacterium | reverse complement strand
GCCGGTCCCTGCGGCTAGCGGCGCCCGCTGCGTGCCGCCCGTGAGCAAGAACCAGGTCGTGCCTGCGGAAAGCAGCGCGACCACGACGGCCGCGGCCGCGACCTGCGGGATCGACGGGCGGTAGCGGATGGCAAAGCTCACGAAGGCGGTGACGGGCATCCAGGCCGCCGCGATCTGCGGGCGCGACAGCCGGTGGCGCAGGCGGGACACAAAGTCGCTCGGCGCGCCGCTCACGTTGCCCTCATGGGTGCGCTCGGCCGCGATGCGCGCCGCGATCCCCGCCCACACGTCCCGAGGCGGCTGGCGAGGCTCGAGCCGTCCGGCTGCTTCCACTACGGCGGCCAGTCCGTCCAGCGTGGCGCGGCACTCCGCGCAGTCGAGCAGGTGGATCTCCAGCTCCTGGCGGACCGCGTCGCTTAGCTCGCCGTCCAGATAGTCCGACAACAGCTCCCTCCAGCGGTCGCTCATACTCATCGTCTCCCTCAGGCGGTCAGGTGCGCACGCAGCATCTGACGTGCTCGGTGCAGCTGGGACTTCGACGTGCCCGCGGAGATGCCCAACAGATTCGCGATCTCCGTGTGCTTGAAGCCCTCGACGTCGTGTAGCGTGAAGACCTCGCGAGCGCCGTCCGGCAGCCTTTCGATGGCCGCCTCGAGATCCATGCGCAGATCGGAGCGCACGCCGCGCGACCGCGCCCGGGCCACGCCGGCGGAATCCTCGAGGTAGCGCCGCCGGTGCTGCGCCAGCGAGGCTCGCCGGTCCACGAACAGGTTCAGCGCGATGCGATAGAGCCACGTGCCGAACCCGGCATCCCCGCGGAACGTCCCCAGCTTCCTCCACGCGCGCACGAAGACCTCCTGCGTGGCGTCGTCCGCATCGTCGACGCCGAGCATCCGGCAGGCGAGCGAATAGATACGTGCCCCGTGCCGGCGATACAGGCACTCGAAGGCGCGCAGATCACCGCCGGCCGCCGCCGCCGCATCCCTTGCGTCCGCCGCGACGTCCGCCCTCACCTCGATTCGCTCATGCGTCGATACGGCCAATCCGCGCTTCCCGTTCCTTCAGCGATCGGCTCAGGCCCGCCCGCGTGCTCCGGCGCTGTCGCGCGGCCCGTCGATTCCATTAGACCATTGGGCCGCGGCAGGGGTTGGAACGCGTCGGAGTCGCGCCCGTCGCACAAGATTCTCCGCAGCGGGCTATCTGACCAGGGGTTCTTGCCGGTTCTGCGCCGCTCCCCGGGCGGCGAGCCGGCCGGGCGCTCGAGGTCCGCCATTGGGCCGGCACTTGCGCGGTAGCGCCTGCGGGGCTGCGCGTTCGGAGTAGAGACCGTATGCTTACGCGCGCATTTTTCGGCCTGGCCAGGGGGTGGCCGGACAAGACCGGAACAAGTATTTGTTCTGTGCATAGGAGTGGGTCGGTGCCGTCAAAGGAGGCGTCATGGTTCGCATGCTCAAGGTTGTGACTCTCGTGGCTGCCGTGCTGGGCGCGCCGGCGGTCATGCATGCCCAGGGCGCGCCCGCGGCTGCGCAGGCAAGCAATGTCGCGCGCGTGCTGGTCTTCAACATGCGATCCGGAATCGCGCCGGATACCCTGGGCAATTTGGCTCGTGTGGCCGCCCTCGCCCGTAACAACCAGGCGGACATCGTCCTGCTGCAGGAGGTGGACAAGGGGACGGCGCGGGCGCGCGACTACGATCAGGTGCAGCTCCTGTCCACGATCACCAACCTGCGGGGCACGTTCGGGAAGCAGCGCGACGTGCAGGGCGGCGGCCAGCACGGGGTTGCCGTGTTGTCCCGTTGGGAGATTACTCAGGATTCCGCGGCCTCCGGGCGGTTGGGGGGCGTCGTGACGCAGGTGCAGGCTCCGTTCGGGCGTCTGTCGGTGGTAAACGTCCAGCTCGATTCCGCGCTGGCGGACGCGGAGCGCGCGCAGCGCGTGCGACAGATCCGGGACGCGGCGACAGCGGCGGGCGGCCCCGTGCTCGTCGGCGGCAACTTCAACGCGGACCCGGCCAACCCGGCCGTCGCCTCGATGGCTGAGGGAGGCTTGCGGGACGCCTGGGCCCAGTGCGGGCCGAACGGGGAGAGAGGCTACACCTACCCGGCCTTCGCGCCTGCCCGCCGCATCGATTACCTCTTCCTGGGCCAGGGCCTGCGTTGCGTCGAGGCGAAGGTCGTCCAGTCCAACGCCTCGGACCATTGGGCGCTGCTGGTGGTCGTCGCGCCGGGGATGTAGGGTCCGTCGGCAACGCACGGACAGGCGGGGTCGACGGCCCGTTCCCCAAAGGCCGGCCCCGGCTTGATCCCGCAGCACCCACGACAAAACACGAGGCCGGCCGCCGCGATGTTAGCCGATGGCCGGCCTTGATCTGTCCGACGACTCCAACACCATACCCGTCCTCGGCACAGTGCCTCGCAGCGGGTCACGCCGACGGCTGTGGGCCACGGTCCGCGCCCTCGTACTGCTTGAGCTTCCGGTACAGGGTCGCCGTGCCGATCTTGAGCTGTTCAGCCGCCTTGGCCTTGTTACCGTCGTTGGCGCGGAGCACGGCCAGGATGTAGTCGCGCGCGACCTCGTCGAGCGGGCGCACGTCGCCTGGGGCGTAGGCCGCCGGGAGCGCGAGCCCGAGCTCCTCCGGCAGGTCCTCGACGTCGATCCGGCTGCCCTTCGCGAGCACGACCGCCCGCTCCAGCGCGTTCTCGAGCTCGCGCACGTTGCCGGGCCAGCCGTAGCGCACGAGCTGGTTCGCCGCGCGCGGCGTGAGGCCCGTTACCTTCCGGCGCGTTCGCTCCGCGGCGCTGTGCAGGAACGTGCGCGCGAGCGGTAGGATGTCCTCGCGCCGTTCGCGCAGCGGCGGGACGCGGATCTCGACTACGCGGAGGCGATAGTAGAGGTCCTGCCGGAACCGCGCGGCGTGCACCTCGGCGACGAGATCGCGGTTGGTCGCCGCCAGGAGCCGCACGTCGACCGGGCGGCTCTTGTTCTCGCCGACGCGCCGCACTTCGCGTTCCTGTAACGTCCGGAGGAGCTTCACCTGCATCGCGGGCGGCACCTCGCCGATCTCGTCGAGGAGGAGCGTGCCGCCGCTCACGGCCTCGAAGAGGCCCGGCCGATCTTGCGACGCGCCCGTGAACGCTCCCTTGGTATGCCCGAAGAGCTCCGATTCGAGCAGGCCTTCCGGCACGGCCGCACAGTTGATGGCCAGGAACGGTCCGCCCACGCGCGCCGACTCCTCGTGGATCAGGCGCGCGACGCGCTCCTTGCCCACACCGCTTTCTCCCGTGATGAGCACCGTCGAGTCGACCTTCGCCACACGACGCGCGAGATCGAGCACCCGCTGCATCGCCGCGCTCTGCATGATGAGCCCGGACGCACCCGTGGCCGCGGCCGTCTTCGGGCCGAGCTCCTTCTGGCGGGCGCGCAGTCGTTTCTCCACGCGCTTGAGCTCGTCGGTCACGTGGGTGAGCGCCGCGTCGAGACATGCTTTCTGGTAGAACGGTAGGAGCGGCGCGACGGCGTCGCCCCAGTCATCGCGCAAGCGCGCCACGAGGTGACAGACCGCGTCGCCCTTGCCGACACAGCGATCCTCGATGCAGTAGATCTCCCGGCCGTTGACGTAGGAGAGGTAGCCGCCCGCGAAGCCCGTGAGCGTCCAGCACACGGGCTCCTCCGCCTGCCCGAGGTGGAGCAGGTGCTGCTCGGCCTCGTACGACTCGTGCCAGATGGACTCGGCGAAGGGCCGCGAGGCCGACTCGTCCCTGTGGACCGGTGGCTTGACCACGACCAGGCCCTGCAGCGTGTGCAGGCGTCCGCCGGCGTACCTCCATTCGCTCTCGTCGTCCCAGGGAAACTGCGTCTTCAGCCCCTCAGCCGTGCGCCAGCCGTGTGCATAGCCGAATCGCGTCAGGACGCCACGGGCGCCTGCCGTGCCCAGCGTCTCGATCAGCTCCTTGCGCAGTAGGCCGAGCGCGACCGCGTCGAGAAGGAGCGCGCGCTGGCCGCCGAAGCGGATGACGCCGCCCTTCGGGTCGAAGTGCAGCAGCTCCCTCAGGTCCAGATCGGCTGCGCGCATCGTGACCTCCTTATCAAGACGATATCGAATCCTATCATTATGAGAGGGTGCGGGCCAGAACGTTTGCGTAACTCATTGTAATTCAACGGCCGCTGGACTGGCACGCCGGTTGCTCCTGTACACCAGCGAAAGCAGGACAGGCACTCAGCCAACGGAGGAACGAACATGGCACTCGAACGATGGGAAATCGACAGCGGGCACTCGGGGATTCACTTCTCGGTGCGCCACATGGTGGTGGCAAAGGTGCGCGGGCAGTTCGCGCGGTGGAGCGGGACCATCCTCGCGGAGGACGGCGATCTCGCGCGCGCCTCGGTGGAGGCGGTCATGGACGCGTCGAGCATCGAGACCGGTGTCGCCGATCGCGACGCCCATCTGAAGTCGCCCGACTTTCTGAACGTTGCGAGCTACCCGGCGCTCACGTTCCGGAGCAAGGGCGTCGAGAGGCTGGGTGGCGACCGGCTGCGCGTGCTCGGTGACCTGACGATCCGTGGCGTCACTCGTGAGGTGGCGCTCGACGTCGAGTACGCCGGCAGGACGAAGGACCCCTGGGGCAACGAGCGCGCCGGCTTCACGGCGAAGACTTCGATCGACCGTGGCGAGTTCGGGCTCATCTGGAATCAGATGCTCGAGGCCGGAGGCTTGATGGTCGGCGAGCGCGTGGACATCGAGATCGAGGTCGAGGCGGTGAAGCAGACCGCGGTGAAGGCCGCTTGACAAGCAGGACTTCTACCGGCAGATCGGCTTGGCCAAGTGAGGGCACATGGGCGTGACCACGCAGGACATCTTCGGGAACGTCGCCGGCGCACAGTCGGCGACGCCCGGCAGCTACGGCGACGCGCCGAGCGGCTATCGCCTGCCGCAGGCGACCCGCCTCGGCCCTGTGCATCTGCAGATCGCCGACCTGGCGCGCTCACTGGCGTTCTACGAGGGCGTGCTCGGGCTCCGCGTCGGGGAGCACGCTGCGTCCAGCGCCGTGCTCACGGCGCACGGCGACGCCACCCCGCTGGTCGAGCTTCGTGAGCGTCGTGGCACGCGCCCCGTGCCGCACCGGGGGCGTCTGGGGCTCTACCACTTCGCCATCTTGCTGCCAGACCGCGCAGCGCTGGGCAGCTTCGTGCGCCACCTGGACGACGTCCGCGTGCGCGCAGGGGCCGCCGACCACGTGGTGAGCGAGGCGTTCTATCTCCAGGACCCCGATAACCTCGGGATCGAGGTGTACGCCGACCGCCCGCGCAGCGCGTGGCGCCGGGTCGGCCGTGAGCTGATGATGGCCACGGACCCGGTGGATATGGCGGGTCTCGTGCAGGCGGCGGGCGAGGTCCGCTGGAGCGGGATGCCCGCCGGTACGACCATCGGGCACGTGCACCTGCACGTGGGCGACCTCGACCGCGCGGCCGATTTCTTTTCCGAGGCGCTCGGCTTCGACCGCACGGTGTGGCACTATCCGGG
>JACQVC010000498.1 GCA_016209995.1 Gemmatimonadota bacterium | reverse complement strand
GAGCTCTTCCGGGAGCAGCCGGAGTACTACCGCGCTGAGGTCCTGCCGCGAGAGGTACCGAAGGTCGCGATCGAGGCCGGTGTGACGTTGGGGTGGCGCGAATACGTAGGCGACGAAGGCGAGGTGATCGGGCTGGACCGGTTTGGCGGGTCCGCGCCCTGGCAGGTGGCCTACCGCGAGCTGGGCCTCACGGTGGAGCGGGTGGTCGAACGCGTGCAGGCACTGTTGGCCCGCGCGGCGACGCGACCCTGAGTGCGTCCGTCAAGCGCGTCATAGTGCCGCACTTCATACGACGGCGCCGTTCACGGGCCAGACCGTAGCTCGCCCGTCAGCTGCTCGAGACGCGAGCGGTAATCCAGATCCGCGTTTATCAGCTCTCCGGCCGGGAGTCCGGCATCGCGTTCCTCAAGATCTCGACGGGGTGGCGCGCCGGGCGGCCGGTGCCGTGGACGATCTGCTGCCGGCACGACGTACCAGTGGCGGCCACCAGCGCGTCAGGGGGCGCCGAGCGCACGGCGGGGAAGAGCCGCAGCTCGCCGATCTTCATGGACAGGTCGTAGTGCTCACGCTCGTAACCGAACGAGCCGGCCATCCCACAGCATCCGTCATCGAGCTCGACCACTTCCGCGCCTGGAATGTGCCGCAGCAGCGCGGCGCTCGCCGCGCCTGCCCCGAAGGCCTTCTGATGGCAGTGCAGGTGAAGAAGGATCTTCCGCCCACAGGGGGGTGACTTCGGATCGGGCTGTAACGCTCCGTCGTCCAAGGCCTCCACGAGCAGCTCTTCCACGAGACGAGCTTGTCGCGCCACGGCTACGGCGTCGGGATCTCCTCGAGCTAGCGCGGGAAGCTCATCGCGCAGCGTCATCACGCAGGAAGGCTCACAGCCGACAATGGGTACGCCGGCGCGCGCGGCGGGTCCCAGCCGCGCGACGAGGGCGCGATGACGTTCTCGAGCTTGCGGCAGAAGCCCCTTCGAGATGAGAGAACGGCCGCAGCACAGATCCGTTTCCAGGCGCACGGTCCAACCGGCTCTCTCCAGTAGCTCGATCGCCGCGCGGCCAATCTCCGGTTCGGTGAAGCTCGTAAACGAGTCCGCGAGGAACACGACCTCGCCTCGCAATGCTCTCGCTGCAGGCCCACTGGGCGGCTGCGTGTCCGCAGGTCCGAGCGATCCGGCGTTCGCCACCGAGCGGCGGCGAAACCATTGCGTGAGGGTCTCGCGCTGGAACTCGGGTAGCGGCCGCCGGCGGTCGAGGCCGATGATCGGCTCGGCCACGCGACGCAGTAGTCGGGAGCGACTGGCGCGGTTGGCGACGGACGCGAACGCGGAACCCATGCGGTTGAGCGCACGAACGTGGCCGAAGATGCGGGCTCGCAGCGGAACTCCGTGTCGCTGGTACACCTGAGCGAGGACCTCGCTCTTCATGGCGGCCATATCCACGGCGAGCGGACACTCCCTGCGGCACGCCTTGCACTCGAGGCAGAGGTCGAGCGTCTCCAGGAGTCGCTCGTCCCCGAACGCCGTTCGTGGGTTCGATGCCGAGAGCGCCTTCACCAGCGCGTTGGCCCGGCCGCGCGTCGAGTGCTCCTCGTTCCTCGTCGCCATGTACGACGGGCACATCGTGCCGCCCGCGTCCGCGCTTTTCCGACACGCGCCGATCCGCATGCACCGGTTGGCTGCGCCGCGCATGCCGTCCTCGAAATCGAAGGGAAAGTGGGTGGTCAAACGGACGGCGGGCGGCAGCGCCGGCTCACGTAGATGCTCGGTCATGGGCGGGACGTCCACCTTCTTGCCCGGGTTGAGCCGACCTTCCGGGTCGAAGAGCCGCTTCACCTCGCGCATCGCTCCGTACAGCTCGTCACCGAACAGCAGGCGATTGAACTCCCCGCGGGCGAGGCCATCGCCGTGCTCGCTGCTGTTCATGCCGCCGAACTCGACGACGAGATCGCGCACCTCCTCGGCCACAGTGCGCATCTTGGCCACCTCACCCGGCTGCGTAAGGTCCATGAACGGGCGGACGTGCAGGCAGCCCGCGGACGCGTGTCCGTAGAAGCCAGCCCGCAGGCCATGCCCCTCGAGAATGCGGGCGAAACGTGCGGTGTATTCCGGAAGGAGCTGTGGATCGACCGCCGTGTCCTCGACGAACGCCAGCGTGCGCTCGCGTCCGCGGCCTGAGGCCATGAGCAGTCCGAGGCCGGCCTTGCGCAGCTCGCGCAGGCGCAATTGATCCTCGCCGGTGAGCGCACGCACCAGAGCATAGCCGTGTCCACCCGCGCGCCAGCGGGTTTCCAGGCGTTCCAGTCCGGCCAGCGCCTCGGCGTGCGAATCGCCGTAGAACTCGACCGTTAGCAGCGCCTCGGGCTCGTCGATCAGGAGCGCGGACGCGAGTCGGCCATGCATCGGGGAGCGGCGCGCCAGATCCAGGATCGTGCGGTCCACCAGCTCGATCGTGGCGGCGTCGCACTCGCGCGCGTCCTCGACCGCGGCGATCGCGGCAGCGACGGACTTGAAGTGACCGGCCAGGGCCGTTACGGCACGCGGACGCGGAACCAGGTCGATCGTGGCTTCGACCGTGATGGCGAGCGTGCCTTCGGAGCCGATCACCAGCTTGGCCAGGTTGAACGGCCCGCTCTCCGGGAGCATTCGTTCGAGACGGTAGCCACCCGACCGGCGCCAGTACTTGGGAAACTCCTCGCGAATGGCCTGAGCGCGTGCCTCGACCAGGCGAGGGATCTCCTGGTAGAGACGGCCTTCCAGGTTCGCGGCTCGCGCCCGCTGTTCGATCTCCACGGGTGAGCGGACTCCGAAGCTCGCGCGGCTGCCATCGGAGAGTACCGTCTCGAGCGCTTGCACATGATCGATGGTCATGCCGTAACGCGCAGAGCGCGAGCCGCACGAATTGTTTCCGATCATCCCGCCCAGTGTGGCACGGTCGCTCGTGGACGTATCCGGTGCGAAGAAGAGCCCGTGGCGCGCGGCCGCGCGGTTGAGGTCGTCTTGCACGACACCCGGCTGGACTCGCGCGGTGCGCGTTTCCGGGTTCAGCTCAACAACGGCCGTGAGGTGACGAGAGAAGTCCAGGACCACCGCGCAGCCAACGGTCTGGCCGTTGAGGCTGGTGCCGCCGCCCCGGGGAAGGACCGGAGCGCCAAACGCGGCCGCAACCTGTACTGCCGCCACCACGTCGTCCGCGTGGCGCGGAAAGACCACGCCGATAGGTTCGATGGCATACATACTGGCGTCCGTGGAGAACAGGTGCCGCGTGTAGGCATCGAACCGCACCTCGCCACCCAGCGCCCGCCTTAGAGCGTTTTCCAGCGCAAGCGCCTCGGCGCTTCCAGGCTCGGGAACGGACTTTACCGTCACCGGCCCTCCCGGTCGCCTACTGCCCGCAACTCCATTCGCCCTCCCTTCCTTAGTGCCGCGAGAGAGAGGATACAGTCGGGCGACGGCTGAAGAAAGAACGCCCGTCCTCCCTGCGCGTACGGAACGGTGTAGCAAGGGAGAATCCCCCTCTCTCCCTTCTTACACGGCTTGCTTCTGCGCAGAACGCGGGGGGCACGGAGACTTCGGCTTGACACCCTCGCGCAGCCTCCTCTACACTCCGCCCCATTCTGTTGCTGTTGGACAGATCACGAGAAGCCGTTGAACACTCGTCATTCCGGGGAAAGCCGGAATCCGGAGCTCAAGACCTCCAACGTCAAAGGTTTTGTGGGCGCACAACGCAGCGGTTGGCATTTCCTTCAGATTCCGGGCCCAACAAACGTGCCGAGCCGCGTGTTGCGGGCCATCGCGGAACCGACCATCGATCATCGGAGCCCGGACTTCGCCGAGCTGGTGTGCGAGGTGCAGGCAGGACTGCGATGGGTCATGCGTACTTCCGGGCCCGTCGTGGTCTATGCCGGGTCGGGGAGTGGGGGATGGGAGGCGGCGCTCGTGAACACGCTGTCTCCCGGGGCGCGAATCCTGGTAGCCGAAACGGGGTTCTTCGCGCTGGGGTGGGCCGACGTGGCTCGTCGCATGCATGTGGACGTCGAAGTTTTGCCCGGTGACTGGCGCCGTGGTGCGGATGCGTCAGCCATCGAGGAACGGCTGGCTGCGGACTCCACCCACAGGATCCAGGCGGTGGCGGTCGTGCACAGCGAGACCTCGACGGGCGCAGCGACCCGCATTGGAGAGGTGCGCCGGGCCATGGACCGGGCCGGGCACCCTGCGCTTCTGTTCGTGGATGCGGTGTCCTCTCTCGGTTGCATGGACTACCGGCACGACGAGTGGCGCGTGGATGTCACCGTCGCGGGGTCTCAAAAGGGGCTCATGCTCCCTCCCGGCCTGGCCTTCAATGCCGTGAGCGAGAAAGCGCGCGAGGCGGGGAGAACGGGTGGTCTACCGCGCGCCTACTGGGACTGGGAGCCCATCATCGCAGCCAACGAATCGGGCTTCTATCCTACGACGCCGTCCACGAACCTCTTGTTCGGGCTGAGAGAGGCACTGGCCATGCTGCGCGAGTATGGGCTCGAACAAACCTTCGCGCGGCATGCCCGGCACGCACAGGCCACGCGCCGGGCGGTCGAGACCTGGGGTCTCGAGATCCAGTGCACGAACCCTCACGAATACAGCGACGTGTTGACGGCCGTCCGCATGCCGGAAGGCCACGACGCGGACCGCGTCCGTCAGATCATCTTCGATCGCTTCAACATGTCGCTGGGCACGGGTCTCGGTAAGCTGAACGGCCGCGTCATCCGCATTGGGCATCTGGGTGACTTCAACGACCTGATGCTCGCCGCGACGTTGAGCGGGGTCGAAGCGGGGCTCATGGCAGCGGGCGTCCCGATTCGGCGAGGCGGGGTCGATGCCGCGCTCGCGGATCTGGCCGTGCCAGAGTAGCAGCCTTTTCGGTTATCAGTCTCGGGAGCGGGCTGCGGAAACACTTACGCCGACGACAGTTTCCTAGGCTGAGTTGGCTGTTGACGGACCGCCCGAGGTGGACTCGCGTTCGCAGACCCGCCGACGCTGGACCGCAAGCAGGCCACCCAGTACAGACGTCGCGACTGCGAGCACGGCCAGGAAATGAATGACCCGACCGATCACCTGGTCCTGGTCCAGGAGATCGAGCCGTCCCAGCAGGTAGTTCCAGTCATGATCCCCGCCCCCGACCAGGGGCAGCAGCCGGCTGCGCGCGTCGCGCGCGTACACCGAGACGTTGGCGAGATTCTGCGCCACCCACCACAGCGCGACCGACGCCGCGTGACGGTCCTTCTGGTGGAGGAAGTAGGCCACGAACGCGGCCGGCAAGAGTAGCTGCATCAGGGTGCCGCCCAGGTAGCCGACGAACTCACCGACGGGCGCGAAGAAGAGGTGCCCCGCCTCGTGCATGGCCAGGCTCACGCCATCCAGCAGTCTGTATCGGGCGGGGTTGCGCAGGATGACGACGCCGTAGACGGCCAGACCGCCGGTCACCACCAGGCGCAGCGAGTCTGTGCTCTTCATTCTGTCGAGTCGAGCGCGTGGAGCTTCTGCTTCTGGCAACCAGACCCTGGCCCGAGCTACGAACTGCCTGGAAACAGGTGGCCCGCTACTTTGCGCAGCTGGTCGAGTCCGCCGACATCGCGGCGAAACAACGGCACGCGCACCTGGGGGATGTCCCGGAAGTACTGCTCGATCTGCTGCAGGTAGTGGCGCTCCTGCTCGCGGCGCTCCTCGAGGAATTCGCCGAGTGGCCCTTCCGGCAGCACACGGTTCACGACCAGGCCCGCCACGGGAACACCGAAACGCTTCAGGGCCTCGAGGGCCTTGCGGCTCTCCAGGATCGGAAGTCGCTCCGGGATCAGGACGAGCAGGAAGGCGGTCGCGCTGGCGTCGAGCAGCAGGCGCCGCGCCTTGTGGAACGCGCGGCGGCGCTCGACGAGCGTTTCGCGGATACGCAGGAACCGTGGATCCGTGGACTTCGCCTCCTGCGTGTGGTGGTCGATGTGAGAGAGCTCGTCCCCTCGCTGGCGGGTTCCGCCAATGCGCAGGCGAGCCAGGGCGCGGGACATCGTGTCCGAGTGCTCGCGGTGACGCAGGAGACCGTCCGTCCACGCCGCCATGATCTCGGGGAGCGACAGAAGCCTGAGCGTTTGTCCGGTGGGCGCCGTGTCGAAGACGATGACATCGCGTTCACCGGATTCCGAAGTCATCAGCTCCGCCACGCGCTCGTGCATGGCGGCCTCGACGGCGCCCGGCGAGGCGCGCGCTAGCTCCATCTGCCGGTCGACCTCATGGTACATGCT
>JACQVC010000430.1 GCA_016209995.1 Gemmatimonadota bacterium | reverse complement strand
CACCTGACGGACAACTACGGCCGCGTCATCGACTTCAAGAATACCGTCATCATCATGACGTCCAACCTCGGGGCCCGTGACATCTTCAAGGGCAAGAGCATGGGATTCCACGAGGAGTCCGCGGACAGCTCGTATGACATCATGCAGCGGAAGGTGCGCGACGAGATCGAGCGTGCGTTCAACCCCGAGTTCCTGAACCGTGTGGATGACGCCATAGTCTTCCACCCGCTCACACGTGAGCACATTTCCGCGATCCTCGACATCGTTATGAGCGACTTGCGCCAGCGGCTGGCGGAGGACGAGATGAGCCTCCAGCTCATGGACGCCGCCGTCGGGTTCCTGGTCGATCACGGGTACGACGAGAACTTCGGTGCGCGTCCGTTGAAGCGGGCCGTGCAGCGCTACGTGGAGGACCCGCTCTCGGAGAAGATCCTCACACGTGAGTTCAGCCCAGGCGACGAGATCAAGGTGGACCTCGACGCAGAGGGAAAGAGTCACGTCTTTCGGGCCAAGACCGCCACGACGACCTAAGGAGGCTGTCCGAGTAATGGGGTGCGGCCGGTGAGACGGGGGTTCAAGGCTGTCGCGCTCGCGGCAGCCTTTTTGTCCGTTCTGGCAGGAACTGGCGGGCGGCTGCTCGCGCAGACGCCCGGCGGCCCTGCGACCGTCATTGCCGACTCGATCGCGGTGCGGGGCTACCAGCGACTGCTGGAATCGGTGATCCTCTCGACGGCCGCGCTTCGCACCGGCGTCACCCTGACTTACCGAGACCTCCAGACGGCCGTCCGGCGTCTCTGGGCGACGGGCGAGTACGCGGACGTGCGCATTTACGCGCAGGGCAATCCTGCGGCCGCCACGCTGATCATCGAGGTCGAGGAGCAGCCGCTGGTCAGCCGAATCGACATCCGCGGGCTCGAGCACATCAGCGCGGGCACCGTGCGCGATACGGCGCGCCTCGCGGCCGGCCAGCCGTATTCACCCCAGAAAGTGCTCGCGGCCGAGAGTCTGATCCGCACACTCCTCGCCAAGAGGGGCATCCCCTTCGCGCGCGTCGAGCGCCGCCTCGAGGAGCTGCCCGGCCGGCCCACGGACCGGGTGCTCGTTCTGGACGTGAGCGAGGGACAACGCGTCACGGTCGCGCAGGTGGGGGTCAGCGGAAATGAGGCGCTCAGCGAGGGCGACGTGCAGGGTGCCATGGATACGAAGGCGGAGGGCTTCTGGTGGTTCCGCTCCGGCTCCTTCGATGCCGAGACGCTCGAGTCCGACTTGCGGGAGAGATTGCCAGCCCTCTACCGCTCGCAGGGTCACCTGGATTTCACGGTGCTGCACGACACCCTCATCGTGGATCCCCAGACCGGCAAGGCGCGCCTCGAAGTGCAGGTCGACGAGGGGCCGCAATTCCGTTTGGCCGGCTTCGAGATCGAGGGTAACAGCCGCTTCGCGACCGAGGACCTGCAGAGCTACTTCCAGACGGAGCGCGGCGGACTCCTTCGCTCGCTGGGCTTGGGCGCGGAGGCCGAGCAGGGTGACCCGGTGTTCAACCAGGCGGCCTTCGATGCCGCCACGCAACGGGTCGCGCAGCTCTACCGTAACCAGGGCTACATCTATGCCCAGGTGGAGCCGGAGATCATACGCCGGCCCCCGGCAGCGGAAGGTGGGCCGCCACAGGTCGTGGCGCGTTGGAACATCACGGAGGGTTCGCCCGCCTACGTGCGGCGGATCGCCATCCTGGGCAACGAGTACACGCATGAACGCGTGATCCGCGACAAGATCCTCATGCTGCCGGGCGACGTGTACAACGAGGACCTGCTGCTCCAGAGCTATCAAAGCATCTCGTCACTGGGCTTCTTCGAGGCACCCTTGCCGCCGCCCGACATCCAGCCGGACCCCCAGACCGGTGACGTGAGCATCACCTTCCAGGTGAAGGAGAAGCAGACCGGCTCCGTGAACTTCGGCACCTCGGTGGGCGGTTATACCGGCGTCGCGGGCTTCCTGGGCTACGACCAGCCCAACCTCTTCGGACAGGCGAAGGAAGGGCACGTTCGTTGGGATTTCGGGCGGTACCTGAACAACTTCACGCTCACGTACACAGACCCCGCGCTGAAGCAGAGTCTGTTGAGCGGCACGGTATCGCTCTTCAGCGCGCGGGACCGGTTCATCACCTTCCAGAGCGGTGAGCGGCGACACACGGGCGCATCGCTGCGGGTGGGCTTCCCCTTCCCGGGCAGCCTGCGCTCGCGCTTGTTCGTAGGCTACTCGCTGTCCAGAACGAAGTACGAGTTCCGCGAAGGCGAGGATCCGTCGCTGTTCCTGCGACCGCCGGCGACCCAGAGCCAGCTGTCGTTCGGGTTGGTGCGCCAGACGCTGAACCATCCGCTCTTCCCGACCACCGGCTCGCGGCAGTCGCTCAATTTCGATTTCAACGGCGGGCTGCTCGGCGGCGACGGCAACTTCCAGAAGCCGGTGTTCGAGAGTGCCTGGTACGTTCCCGTCGGTCAGTTGGGCGCTAGCGGCCCCGCCTCCCGTCCGGTCCGGTTCACCCTCGGGCTCACGTTGCGCGCCGCGGCGGTGTTCGGCGACGTCGAAGACTTCCCGTTCGAGCGCTTCTGGATGGGAGGCGTCCAGTTTGGCCAGCAGCTACGCGGCTATGATGAGACTACCGTCACGCCCGGCGGATACTTTCCGCGCGGCAGCTCAGCGATCAGCGAGATCGACCGACTCGGCAACGCGTACTTTTCCATGACCGCCGAGTACGCCATGCGGCTGATGGACAACCTGTCGCTGTCGCTGTTCTACGACGCGGGCCGCGTGTGGCGCGACCCCAGCGAGATCGATCCCAGTCGCCTGTTCCGCGGTGCAGGCCTCGGGGCCATGCTGGTTACGCCGTTCGGACCGCTGGGACTGGACTATGCGTACGGATTCGACAAAGATAGGCCTGGTTGGCAGCTTCACTTTCGCTTCGGACAGATGTTCTGACCCGAGGAGGCTATGAGATGACGTCTCGTATGGTCGTTCCAGCGGCCGTCCTGACGCTTTTCCTGGGTGCCGTGCCTGCCTCTGCGCAGAAGATCGGCTACATCAACTCGAACACGATCCTGCAGGAAGCCCCCGGAGCGAAGGAGGCGCGCGATCAGCTCGATCGCGAGATGGCGCAGGTACGGATTCGGCTGCAGCAGGCGGAGGACTCGCTGCGCGTGATTCGCGAGGAGTTCGACCGACAGCAGCTCACGCTATCGGCTACGGCCAGGCAGCAGCGTGAAGCGGAGATCAACCAGCGGGTAGCGGAGTACCAGCGCCGCTTCCAGGAGGCACAGGAGCTGGTGTCACGCCGCCAGGATGAGGTGCTTCAGCCCATCATGGGGCGCGTGAATCAGGTGATCGATCAGATCCGCCGGGAGGGTGATTACTCGTTGATCTTCGACACCGCGGCGGGCGTGATCATTGCCGCCGATCCGGCCCTCGACTTGACCAGCGAGGTCATCCGTCGTCTGCGGGCCATGGCGCCCGGCGGCCCCGGGGGCCGGGTCGGTAGGTAGGACCCCCCGCGTAGTTCTCAGGAACCTGCTGCCGCGCTGCTCGAGCCGCCCGCGGGCCGATCGACCGTGCGCCCGTGGGCGGCGTTTCATTGGTAAAGGAGGCGCGATGTTGAACCGTGGCGAAGCGAAGTTCAGCGAAGGGGAGGGGAGAGGGGTGAGAGGAGGAGAGGACGGGGGTGGTGGGGGAGCTAACCGTACGGCCACGGAGGGCGACGCACGCTCGCGCACGGAGACCGAGCTGACCGTCGAGGAAATAGCCGGCCTGGTGGGGGGACGGCTGGAGGGCGATGCCACGGTGCGAGTGCGCGACATCGCCCCGGTGGGTGAGGCCGGAGCCGCTGACCTGGGTTTTCTTGCTGAGCGTAAGTACCTGCAATATCTTGCCCGCGCGCGCCCGGCGGCGCTGCTCGTTTCCGAGGAGCTGGCGGGCCAGACCGCAAGCGTCACGACGCGGATTGTGGTCGACGATCCGCGCCTTGCCCTCTTGACGCTGCTGGAGCGCTTCTACCCGCCGAGCCAACCCTCTCCGGGAATTCATCGAACCGCCGTCCTCGGGCGGGCTGTGAGACTCTCGGACGACGTACGCGTCGACGCCTACGCAGTGGTGGGAGACGGGGCGGAAGTGGGCGCCGGAACTCGAATCGGGCCACACGTGGTGGTCGGGGAAGGGTGTCGCATCGGGCGCAACTGCGTTCTGCACCCGCACGTGACTCTATACGCTGGCGTGGTGCTGGGTAATTCGGTCATCGTGCACGCGGGAGCACGCCTCGGTGTGGATGGATTCGGCTACGTTTTCCGTGACGGCGAGCACCAGAAGGTTCCCCAGGTCGGCCGCTGCGTGATCCAGGATCACGTCGAGATCGGTGCGAACGCGTGCATCGATCGAGGGTCAATCGGATCTACGGAAGTCGGGCCAGGCACGAAGCTCGACAACCTCGTGCACATCGGGCACAACGTGCACGTGGGAGCACGGGTGGTCATGGCCGCGCAGGCGGGCGTTGCCGGGTCCAGCCGCATTGGCGATGGCGCCATGCTGGGGGGACAGGCGGGGATCAGCGGGCATCTCAGCGTCGGGGCGAGAACGCGGGTCGGAGGGCAGTCCGGCGTGATTGGCGACGTGGCGGAGGGCACCACGGTCTCGGGCTATCCCGCGCGCCCCCACGGGGACGCCATGCGGGCCCTGGGATGGATGTTTCGAGCGCCGACGATCTTGCCCGATCTGATCAAACGACTGAGAGTCCTGGAGCGTGAGGTGGGGATTCAGAGAGCAGAGACGCTAGATCCGTAGTCCGTGCCGGAACTCGGACCTCTGACCACTGACGACAACTCAGCGGAAGCGATGATCGGTTCGAACCAGAGGACCATTGGCAGCGACGTCCGCATCGAGGGCGTCGGCGTTCACTCGGGAGACGCCGCGGTTCTGATCTTTCGACCGGCTCCACCGAACACGGGAATCCGGTTTCGCCGCACGGATCTACCCGGCGTTCCGGAGCTCGCCGCACAGACCTCGCTCGTTACGGGGGCCGAGCTGGGCACAAACATCGGATCCGGCGAGGTAAAGATTCGCACGATCGAGCACGTGATGGCCGCGCTCGCCGCTCAGGTCATCGACAATGTCTATCTCGACCTGGCGGGCCCGGAGCCGCCGATCCGGGATGGAAGCTTCCTGGATTTCTGTCACGCGATCCGGGATGCCGGGATCGTCGAGCAGGACGCGCGCGCGCACGTGTTGCGAGTGGAAAAGCCGGTTGCGGTCACGGTCGAGAACGGGGAATCGTACGTCGCCGTACCGGACCAGGGGCTCCGCATCTCGGCCACGATCGAGTTCGCGCATCCCACGATCGGCCGTCAATACGGCACCTTCCCGCTGAGTCCGGAGAGCTTCGAGCGGGAGCTGGCTTCGGCGCGCACCTTCGGATTCCTGGCCGATGCGGACGCGCTGCGCAGTCGCGGCCTGGCCCGGGGAACGTCGCTCGAAAACACGATCGTTCTCGATGAGCGGGGCGTGCTGAACGACGGCGGTCTGCGCTTCGCGGACGAATTCTTGCGCCACAAGGTCGGGGATATCCTGGGCGACCTCGCGCTGCTGGGCGCGCGTCTGGAGGCTCACGTCGTGGCGGAACGCCCCAGCCATCGCGGGAACATCAAGCTGGCCCGCGCGATCGCCGACGCGTCCGGCGCCGAGCCCACTCGCCCGATCGTGGATGCCCAGAAGATCATGATGTACCTCCCGCATCGCTATCCCATGCTGCTCGTGGATCGCATCATCGAGTTCGAGGCCGGGAAACGGATCGTGGGGATCAAGAACGTCACAATCAACGAGCCCTTCTTCCAGGGTCACTATCCCGGGCACCCGATCATGCCCGGCGTGCTCATCATCGAGGCGATGGCGCAAGTCGGTGGGCTGTTGTTGATGGACAGCGTGGAGAATCCCGAGGACAAGGTGGTCTACTTCATGTCGCTGGACAACGTGAAGTGGCGCCGTCCCGTGACGCCCGGCGATCAGATCGTATTCGAGCTCGAGATCCTGCAGCTCCGCCGGCATACGTGCAGAATGAAGGGGGTGGGGACGGTGGACGGGCACGTCGTGGCGGAGGCCGAAATGATGGCGCGAATCGTGGAGCGATAGCCGGTATGGAAGCCCCGGTGGAAGCGCAGCCGGCGCTCGAGGCCGAGATCCACCCGTCCGCGATCGTGGACGCGCGGGCCGAGCTGGGCGCAGGCGTTTCCGTGGGCCCCTTCACCATCATCGGACCCAACGTGCGCGTGGGGAACGGAACGGTGATCGGCCCCCACGCGTTCATCGAGAGGGACACACGCATCGGGCGGGATTGCCGCATCAGCTACGGCGCCGTGCTGGGAACGGATCCTCAGGATCTCAAGTACGGCGGAGAACCGACGGAACTCAACATCGGGGACCGAACCGTCGTGCGCGAGTTCGCTACGCTCAACCGCGGCACGGCGGCGTACGGTCGCACCAGCGTCGGCAGTGACTGCCTGATCATGGCGTACGCGCACGTGGCGCACGACTGTCAGGTCGGGGACCACGTGATTCTGGCCAACGCCGTGACCATGGCCGGCCACGTGGAGATCGAGGATTGGGTCACTATCGGTGGCCTGACGCCCATTCATCAGTTCGTGCGCGTCGGCACGCACGCGTTCGTGGGTGGCGCATCCCGGATCGTGAAGGATGTGCCGCCATACTGCCGTGTGGCCGGCAGCCCCGCCAAGCTCTACGGCTTGAACAGCGTGGGGCTGGAGCGGAGAGGGTTCTCGGCGGAAGGGCGGATGGGGCTGAAGCGCGCGTACCGGCTGCTGTTCCAGTCGGGTCTGAACGTGAGCCAGGCGTTGGAGCGTGCGCCGACCGACCTTCCAGCGCTCCCCGAGATCGAGCGGCTCCTCGAAGTCATACGCCGCTGCGTGCGCGGCATCACGCTCTGAGGGGTACGCGACCGATGGGCAAGATCCGGGTGGGAGTGT
>JACQVC010000459.1 GCA_016209995.1 Gemmatimonadota bacterium | reverse complement strand
TCCCTTACCCCTACGCTGACCTACGCTTCGCTACGGTTGCCGCTCTCGTCGCTGTGCGCGCGAGACCATGAGCACGCCGAAACCCGCTGTCAGCAGCAGTGCCACGAGCGGGGCTACGAACACGGTCGGCGGCGTGGCCGGCTCCAGATAGAGAAAATACCACGTACTGATGGCTCCTCGCCGCCCCTCCTCGGTGTTCGATCCGTCCCAGGCGAAAAACGCGACCGGGACGGCCTCACCGATCGGGAACGGAATCCGATTCGCCGAGTCGGCCGCCGCCAGCGAACGCCGGAATAGTACGCTCCACTCGCCGTCCGCGAACTCGGCGCTGGCCGTGACCGGCGACTCGCTGGGCCCCAGCGGCTCTGTCGAGCCCAACCCCCGGCCCAACGCCTCGACCGCACCCTCCTGATCGCTCCGCCAGCTCCAGAGGTAGACCGGCTCCTGAGCGGTCCCCATCAAAAAGTACGGCCGTTCCATGCCAGTTGGAACCCTGCGCGGAAATTGCACCGTGAGTGCGTCCGGACGAGGCGCCACCTGGATCGAGTCCCCCTCCCTTGGTTCCATCGTTTGAAGGACCGCCGCCTGCCACTCGTCCCAGGCCGGGTCCGGACTGCGGGAGGGATCGCTCCACGCGAGGCGTAGCGCCAGCTCCTGGTGGTTGTGCAGCGCCTGTACCCACACCCCGTTCACGGTCGGCGCGAACCAGCGCGGCCTGACTATGATTTGGCCCACCAGGGGAACGAAGAACCGCTCGACCTCAGCCCAGATGCTGTCGCCCGGGCTGGTTGGCAGCTCGCCCTCCGCCAGCGCCGCTGTAAAGACCTCGCGCACGGGCGGTGGCTCCTCCGGCGAGAGGCTGCGCACGTACAGCGCCAGGCTCCACAGCTCGTCGTCCGTGACGACACCCGCCGTGAGCAGGTCCGACTGAGAGGGCATCGGCGTACCGTCCAGCCCGGTGCGCATGCGCCGGTATATATCCTCGACCCGACCACCACCATTGAACCGCCAGTTCATGGTGAGATCGGCAGCCCGGATCGGGAGGTCCGCGTCATCCCGAAGCGTGGGAGACGACGTGCCGTCGGCGCGTCCCTGCTGCCCGTGACACCTCCAGCATTCGATCGAGTCGTAGATCGCCCGGCCGTCCGCCAGTCGCTCCGCGGTCGCGCGGGGCGCGCGTCCGAACTCCAGCGTCTCGGGAGGAGCCGCTCCCTCGAAGAACCTCGAGAAGCTCTTCACATATTCGACCAGGGCGGCGCGCTCGGCCGAGGAAAGGCGGTCCCGCCACCCCGGCATGGCCGTACCGGGCATGCCCTCATCGATGATGCGCAGGATGTCCGCATCCGTGGGGAGCCCGCCGCTCGCCGTAGTACGGATCTGATAGAGCGCCTGGGTGAAATCGCGCGGGCGAGGCAGCATCCATGGAGCGGCGAACCCATCGCCCTGCCCGGTCTCGCCGTGACAGCCGGCGCACCAGCGGTCGTACGTTGCCTTGCCCGGGGGCTCGGGCTCGCCCTGGGCCACGGCTGCCGGCGAGGCCGGCAGCGGAGTCGCCAGCAGCACCATGAACGCAAGCACCATGAAGCGGTTGACGTAGCCATTCGTCATTCCGGCGAAAGCCGGAATCCAGACTTCGCGTCGCACGGACCAAGCACTTTGTGCCAACAGTTGGGTGAATTCGGGCCGCTGCTGATCGCTTGCCCTGCCTGAACCACCTGGATTCCGGCTTTCGCCGGAATGACGGACAAAGCGGAGCGCGTCGCGCGTCACGGGGCCTCCGCTCCGGCGCCCGCAGCCTCCCCCACCTCTTCCCAGGTGCGCGGCGACCAGCCGGTTTGCTCGTAGAGGAAGATGATGACCGCCCAGATTTCCTCTTCGGTCAGGAAGTCCTCCCAGGCCGGCATGGCCGAGTTCCAGGGCGTACCTTCGCGCGGCAGCCCGGGACCGCCCTTCGCGATCCGCCAGAACACGAAGCTCTCGGTGAGCTGCTCGATCGTTCCGCCGTCCGCGAAGTTGAGGGGTATGGGGCTGAACCCGTGGGCGTAGTAGCCGTCCGCGGCGAGAGCATCGCCGTGACATGGCATGCAGTTCTGATAGTAGACGCGCCGGCCGACCGCGAGGTCTTCGGCGATCGAGCCGTCGGCCCGCAGCGGATTCTCGAGCCCGGTCAGACGCAGCGTGTTCCCGCGAAACGTGATCTGCGTCGGCGGCGCCGGGTGAATCGAGCGCAGCGATGGTGGCGCCGACACCTTGGGGCGCACGCGATCGAACGTGATGAAGCCCACCAGCGCGGGAATCGTCACCAGCAGGATCAGTCGTGCCACACGCTTGTCCGGCTCGACCATAACCGCCCGGATCGGCTGCTTGAACGTGCGCCACCGCTCCTCGTTCTCGCTCACGTAGATCAGCACACCGGCGAGCGCCGTGAGCATGAACTGCAGCACCACGCTGCTGGGGACCGGAGCGCTGCGGATGCCGAGCAATGGCGGCACGAACGCGATCCCGAACTTGAACACGATGTACGCGGCGACCAGGATCACGATCGCCTGCCAGAACGGATGTCTCAGGTACTTACCCATACGATGTCAGTTGATAGCTCCTGTTCACTACTTGAGCGCTGCTGCTTGTTGCGATCCCTCACCTCTGCTGCGACAGAAACTGCACCAGCGCCTCGAGCTGCGCCGCGCTGAGCTGCTGGCCGAACGTCTGTGGCATTGTCCCGGCCATAGCCGCGAACCCGCTGGCCGTGTCCGCGTTCGGTTGTAGAATCGAGCGGCGGATGTAGTCGGCCGTCAGACGCGCGCCCATCCCGTCGAACGACGGCCCGATCGGTCCACCCTGACCGCGTAGCACGTGGCAGAGCAGGCACTGGCTCTGCTGCATGATTTCGACGGGGTCCGTCGTGGTGCTCATCGCCGTCGTGGTCGCGGCAGCCGCACCGGGAGCCGCACCCGCCGCACCACTGCCGCTCGCCTGCTGCGCCGCGGCTACGTCCTCGCCGCTCACCGTCACCTCGCCGCCCAGGCTCTGCAGGTACGCGACGACCGACCAGATCTGCGCCGGGGACAGCGTCCGGCTCATGTCCTGCATGATCGGCTGGTAGCCCTCGACGACGTGCGCCATCGGCTCGACCAGCGAGCGGTGCAGGTACGCCTTGCAGTCCTCGCCGGAGACCCGATTGCCGCAGCGCGTCCCGATCGTGCCCTGGCCGCCCTCGTCCGTGAGCAGATTAGGAGCCCGCGTGCCCAGCCCGTGACAGGTGGTGCAGCCGCCCGCGCCGGCGTAGATCTGCTCACCGGCCGCCACGAGCTCCGCCGCCGACACTTCGCTGCCGAACGTCAGCTCCGTCGGAACGTCCGACTGCACCTGCGGAATAATGCTAGCCACCAGGGTGTAGGCACCCAGCGTGCCGATCACCAGAGCCAGGATCTTCAGGTTCGTCGCCCACATATCTCAACGAGGTGCTAGTCGCCGGCTGCAGGTTGCAGCCGCGGATCGAGCCGGGGCTTCGGCTCGGGCGTGGACACCGCCGCGGGCTTGTCCGCCAGGCCGCCGAGCCAGAAGACGAACGCCACGAGACTCAGGAAGATCAGGACGCACAGACTGATCATCCGGGCCGCGTACCCGAGCGGCGGCGTCGCCGCGTATGCGCTCGTGTCGCGCATCACCTCCCAGATGTGCCAGTGCTGGCGGATCCCGCTGCGCGCGAACCCCATGAGCCCCATGAGCCAGGTGAACGTGACCGCCAGGATGAACAGGGCGTACTGAGAGCGCGGCGGCATCTCGCCCCAGCGGATCTCGCCCCGCGACTCCGCACCCCGCAGCATCGCCACGTCCACGGCCGTCACCGCCACGATCGTCGTGAGCACGGCCAGGACCTGATACACACTGAAGCCAATGCGCACGATGGCCGTCACGAAGTAGCCGTACACGCCGTAGAAGATGACGACCGCGGCCGCCACCACGAAGAACGCAGCCTGCACGATCGTGCCGCTCCTCGCCCACGTGACCGTCGGCCGTTTGTTCGCGCGCCGGTACAGGAGGTAGGACAGGAACGTGGCCAGGATCATCAGATTCACGGCCGTGTTCTTCGCGCTCATCACGCCCAGCACGCCGAGGAACGGGTGCAGCGAGCCACCCATCGCGGCCAGCTCCTCACGATCCGCGATCATCGTGTGCGGCGTCGCCCACACGATGACCCCGAGGATCAACACGATGAGCAGGTACTTCGTGTACGGCGCGAAGCGCTCGGCGCCGGGGATGCGGCCCATCCCCACCCAGAGGTAGTAGTTCCCGGTCAGGAAAAGGACTCCAATGAGGAAGGCCTGAATGATCCAGAGCCAGCTCATGAAGCCTCCCATCATCGTGATGCCCATCGGCTCGTTGTACTCGTAGATCTCACGTCCCAGCCAGTAGCCGGCGAACGGCAGCACGATCAGCGCGCTGATGGCCACGAAGTTGCCGACGTAGCCCATCCAGTCGTAGTGGGCCCGCTCCTCGTCGGTCTGCGCGGCCAGGAACCTGTACGCGGCATAGCCCCCCACGATCGCACCGCCGAACACCACGTTCGCGATCAGACGGTGCACGTTGATGGGCATCCAGGTGGCGTTCGCGATGGCGCTCCAGAGCCGCACGCTCTCGGGAGCCGTGTCCGCCGTCACGTCCGCGGGCGGGCTCATCATGTACGTGAGCCACGCGTTCGCGATAAACATGACGATGGTGCCCCAAACGTTCAGCAGAATCCCCAGCGTCCAGTGCGCCCACTTCGCGCCGCCCTTCTTCCAGCGGTCCCACCCATAGTAGTAGAGGTACAGCGTGAACGACTCGGCGAAGAACAGCCCGGCATAGACCCACATCGAGACCTGGAAGACGCTGGCCAGGTAGCCCCAGAGCGCGGGGTAGAGCGTGACCAGGAAGAAGACCAGGATGGCGCC
>JACQVC010000467.1 GCA_016209995.1 Gemmatimonadota bacterium | reverse complement strand
CTCCACAACCGGCCGAGCACTCGCCGCACACGCTCGTGTACCAGGTGGCCACGCCCGGTACGATTTCCTCCGACGGAACCACGTAGGGAATGAGCCGCTCCGCCTCCGGCGCGCAGCCGAATACGGTGGCCCCGGCACCCGTCGTGCCGAGCACCTTCAGGAACTGGCGCCGTTTCATCCCCTGGCTCATGACCTCATCCATCCGCAAGTCGACTGGCCCACTTAATCCGTCGTTCCGGCGAAAGCCGGAATCCAGAGTACGGGTTGCACGAACTCTTTAGTTTGCGCCAAATCCGGTGCGGGAGTTAAGGCCGTACATGATCGTGTACTCTGCCCGAACGACCTGGATTCCGGCGTTCGCCGGAATGACGGAAAGGGCATCGCCTTCCCTTTCAACGGCCTTCTCACCCGCCAGCCCGCTAGTAATGGCAGACCGCGCAATCGGTGCGCGCCTCGCGCTCTCGATGGCAGCTCACGCACCAACCCATCGTGAGCCGCTGGTTCAACGTGACGACCGTCATCTCCTCCACCGCCCCGTGGCACTCACTGCATTCCAATTCGGCCGCGATGTGGCGCATGTGCGGGAAGTGCGCATGATCGGGAATCTTATAGATCCGCACCCACGGGATCGGCTCGCCGGCCTCCCAGTATTGGGTGAGCTGCTGGACTCCCGGGAGGTTGCGGCCTACGAACTGATGGCAACCCATGCAGGTGGCCATCGACGGCAGCCCGGCGTCTACGGAGCGCTCGGCCGAGTAGTGGCAATATTGACAGTCGATACGGTACTGGCCGGCGTGAACAGTGTGAGGAAACGGGATGGGTTGCGGGCCGGCGGCGGCGGCGGCCGCGCCGGCGGTGTCGGCCGGCGCCTGCGCCGCTTGCTCTCCCGATACGTCGCCGATCCAGCGCGTAGCGAAGAGCGTGAGGAACGCGACCGCAGCCGCCAGACCGACTATCGATATCAGGATCGAACGCCGCTTCATCGCCTCGTACCCGGCACGTCGCGGCCTCGCGTCCTGCGCCGTGCCTGTCATCCGGCGGCTCGATTCGCCGCCCCTACGCGGACGCCAGTCACGCGCGCCGCAGACCCTCATCCCTTAAAGCGGGCGCCAAATTAGAGGGGCCTTGAGCACCTGTCAACGCCGTCCCGGACGCGAACATCGCGATCATTTTCGGTCCCGAAAACCGCTCCTCGCGGCCACTTTGCCAGGCGGGCGCCCTTGCGGGAAATCCCGCTCTGAGACAGCGTTCCTAAGGGGTTATCAGAACGACAACCTGGCACCCGGGCAGCCTTCCCGAACGGCCGCGTATGCAACAGCCGCTTCCGTTGCGATCCACCACGGTGGAGATCGACCAGCTCGATCGGTTGGTCGACACCGTGGAAACGGTCTTTCACGGGAAGCGCGAGGTCGTGCGCCTCGCCCTGTCGGCCCTTCTCGCCAGAGGCCACATTCTGTTCGAGGACGTGCCTGGCGTAGGCAAGACGACGCTGGCCCGCGCGCTCGCCGCGGCCCTCGGCCTCGGCTTCCGCCGCATTCAGTTTACCAGTGATCTACTGCCGTCCGACGTTGTTGGCGTGACGATCTACAACCCACGCACCGGCCAGTTCGAGACGCGCCCGGGCCCCATCTTCACGAATATCGCGCTCGCCGATGAGATCAATCGGGCGCCTCCGCGCACTCAGAGCGGCCTGCTCGAGGCGATGCAGGAAGGGCGAGTGACCATCGACGACGCGACTCACGAGCTCCCCAAGCCCTTTCTGGTCATGGCCACGCAGAACCCGCTCGAGCACCACGGGACCTACCCACTCCCGGAGAGCCAACTCGATCGGTTTCTCATGCGGCTGACGATCGGGTACCCGGGCGAAGAGGCGGAGCGCCGCATACTCGAGGAGTCCGCGGGCGCGGCCGACCCGATCGACGAGATCAGCCCCGTGCTGGACCACGATCAGATTCTCGCCCTCCAGGCCCTCGTGGATGACGTCCACGTCGAGCCCTCCCTCCTCGACTATGCCATGGAGGTGGCTCGCGCCACGCGCGACGAACCCCGGCTACGCATGGGCGTGAGCCCACGCGGCGCCATCGCGCTCTTCCGGGCGGCTCGCGCTCACGCCCTTGTGGACGGACGCCGCTACCTGGTGCCCGACGACGTTCGCCGGCTCGTGATTCCTTGCCTCGCCCACCGCGTCCTCCCCGCCGCAACCTCGGCTGCCACAGCCGAGGCGCACGAGGAGTCGGCGGCGCTGTTGGAGGAAATCGTGGCGGACATCCCGGTGCCCGTGTGAGCCGATCGCTCTCGGTCCGGCTCGCCGCGCGGCGGAGCTGGGCCGCTGTGCTCACCGTGCTCAGCTGGCTGCGCCCGCCCCGCCGGCTGCGGTTCACCCGCGCCGGAGCGCTTTTCACCCTGGGCACGTTCGCGGTCGGGCTGTCGGCCGTTAACACGGGCAACAACCTGCTCTACCTCCTGCTCGGAGCCATGCTCGGCTTCATCGCGGTAAGCGGCTGGCTGTCCGAGCAGGTGCTGTATCGGATCGCCGTGCGCCGCCGCGCGCCCCGCGGCGTTACCGCCGGTCAGCCTGCCCGCATTACCTATGACGTGGTGAACCACAAGCGGCGCATCCCGAGCTTCGCGGTCGAAATCAAGGAACACGACCTGGGCGCCCGCGCGTTCGTGGCTGCGCTCGAGCCCGGAGCCGCCGTGACGACTCGGGCCGAGCACTCATTCCCTCGCCGCGGCGTCTACGCCCTGACGGGAATCACGCTCGCCACGTCGTTCCCTTTCGGCTTCTTCCGTAAGGAACGCGATCTCGCGCTCCCGAGTGAGGTGATCGTGTGGCCCGCGACAGACCGGCGAGTCCGCAACCCGAGGCCGGCCGGCGAGCTCGCGAGCAGGCAGGGAGCGCTCCTGGCGGGCGTGCGGGGGCACCGCGGCGAATATCGCAGCTTGCGAGACTATCAGCCGGGCGACGATCCGCGCGACATCCACTGGCGCTCGACCGCCCGACGCGGCGAGCCGGTGATCCGCGAGTACGAGCGGGACGATGGCCGCACCGTCTGGATTTGCCTGGACCTCAGGGCCCCGCCCGACCAGGCGGCGGAGACGGCCGTCGAGATCGCCGCGGCGCTCGCAGCTCGCGCATACGCTCACGGCGAGCGCTTCGCGCTGGTCACGTCGGACATCGTGCTGGAGCCGGGTACGGGAAACCCGCAGCTGGAGCGCGTTCTCGACGCGCTGGCCAGGGCTCGCTACCGCGAGAACGCGCCCCGTCTGGTGACGCCCGCCCCGGCCGAATTCTGTGTGCTGGTGACGCCCGCGGAGTCGAGCCAGCTCGGCTTTGGCGATCGCTACTTTCCCCGGAACGCGGCCGCCTGAGGATGACCCACGTGCTGCGGCTGCACCGCCGCCTTGCCGTACTCCTGGGTATCTGCGGATTGCTGGCGTTCGCAGGCGGTGCAGGCTTCGAACCGCTGTCAGCCACGCTCGCAGGGTTCGGGCTTCTTCTCGCGCTTTTCTGGCAGCCCGGTCCGACGTTGGGAGCGCGACTCGATCGCATCTGGATGGCTGGCGCGACGCTGCTCGTCGTGCGCGCACTGTATCACGTATTCGTGTTGCGCGGCGACGTGGTCGTTCCGGTCGTGGACCTGCTGCTGCTCCTCCTGTGCACGGAGGCGCTGCGTCCGCTGGAGGCCAAGCACGATTCACGACTTTACTCGCTGTCCTTCGCCCTGCTCGTGGCCTCGTCGGCCTATCGCCCGGGCCTGCTCTTCGCCATCGCCTTCGTGGCGTACGTTACCATCGCCACGGTCGCGCTCATGCTCGGCCACCTACGTCGCGAGGCCGAGCGACACCACGTCGCCGAGCTGCGGATCGGGCGCCGCTTCCTCTCGGCGACCGCCGCGCTCTCCGGTATTACGCTGGCCATGAGCGCCGTCGTGTTCCTGGCGTTTCCACGCGTGTCCCGCGGCTGGATGGGCCGGGGCATGGGCTTCGCCACGGCCATCGCTGGATTCTCCGACGAGATCTCGCTCGCGGAGCACGGCGCACGCATCTACCCGAATCCGGAGATCGTCCTCCGCGTGGAATTCCCGGACGGACGCGCCAGCGGCGACTTCCTCCTCTACTGGCGCGGTCGCTCCTACGATCGCTTCGACGGTACGCGCTGGTCGAGGTCCAGCGAGCTTCCGCCTGCCGCACCCTCGCGTTCGTGGTACGCACGCCGCTGGCCCGGTACGGTCGAGCGCCATGTGATCTATTCCGCTCCTCTCGACGTTCGAGTGCTCTTCGTTCAACATCCGGT
>JACQVC010000049.1 GCA_016209995.1 Gemmatimonadota bacterium | reverse complement strand
GATGACGTCGAGGCGTGGTACCTGCTCGGCGACACGTACTACCACCTGGGCGAGCAGGCGCTGGCGGAGCGGTCCGAGATGGACCGTGCTTTCTCGCGCGCCATCGAGCTCGACCCCGATTTCTCGCCTTCCTACATCCACCTCATCGAGCACGTCCACCGCGAGGGCGACAGCGCCCGCGCCACGTCCCTCGTCACCGCCTACTGCCGGTCGGCGCCAGCCAGCCGCTATTGCAGGGCGGGCCGCCTCGGGTTCGACCTGCTGTTCGGCACCGCCGCCGCTAAGGAGCAGGCGCTCGCGGCGCTGGATACGTTGGACGTCCCGACACTCTTCGATCTGGGCCTGAACCTCGCCAGCCCCGGCGGGTTCCGGTACCGTCAGATCGTGGCCGATGCCGCACGTGCGCATCCGGACGCAGCGCCGGCGCAGTCATTCTACGCCGTAAGGACGCTGATAGCGCGCGGACGGTTGCGCGAGGCCGTCGATCGGCTGGATGATCTCAACGAACCTGTGCGCGTCGGTGTGGCGTTGCTCCTGCATGAGCACGGATTCGGCGGCGACGGCAAGGTCGACCGCTTGCTGGAGGTTCGCGAGTTGGCACCGCAGGTGCTGGCTCCCATCCCGCTTTTCTCCGGTGCTCACGCCGTCGACCAGGAGCGCTGGTCCGATCACGCGCGGGCCATGGCACTGCTGCGCGACCGCGCGGCGCGACTGCTCGAACAGGGCGACACGCTTGGCGCACGTCGTTGGACGGGGATCGCACGGGCCCTCGAGGGCTATGCCCTGTGGAAGCGGGGAAATGCGCAGCAGGCACTTTCACTTCTGGAGACCGCACAGCAGGAAGCCTTGGGCCTCACCCCATTCGTGGTACCCAACGCCTTCATTCGCATGTGGATCGCGGAAGTCTACGCCCAACTCGGCCGACCGCAGGAGGCGGTTCGCTATTACCGTTCGCTGGCCACCGCGCTCACGCCCGATGCGCTGGCCTACCTGCGGCTCGGCGAGCTGTACGCCCAGCTCGGGGAACGCGAGAACGCGCGCCGCGCCTTCAGCGATTTCCTCACGGCCTGGGCGGAAGCGGACGCCGATTCGCCGCTGCCCGCCCGCGCGCGTGAGGCGCTGGCCGCTCTGCCGGCGGGTCCCTAAGAGGTCACCGAAGAAGTACAGGGGGTCAGGAGCCGCGTCAGCGCCAGCGCAGCCGCACCACGCGTTCGGTATCCTGAATCGTATCGGGGCGTACGCCCAGCGCGGCATTCTCAGCGATCCAGCCGTACCGCGAGAGGTCGACATCGGCCGGCCACGTGGCCCGGAACGCCAGCGCACCATCCCGGTTGTACACGTCCGCGCGGCGATCCTCACCCGGGCGGACGTGCCGCTCCACCCACAGACGGCCGGCTCGATCGAAGAACAGGGCCGCCAAGACCTGGTGGCGGAACGGCATCAGCGGACCCAGCTCCATGGCCAGCATGCCCACGCGGCTCGCCTCCTCGTGGATCTGCCGATCCGCCTCGCGACGCTGCTCGGCCGTGAGCGCCGGAGAACGAGCCCGCTCGTCGCGGAGCACCGTCACCACCTCACCGTCGGCGTCGTACCAGGTCACTGCGTAGCTGCGTGAGATCGCACGTGCATGGTCACCGCGCGGGCCGAAGGCGATCAGGTCCTCGGGCCCGAACGGCGGCCACACCCAAAAGATCGCACCGCCGGTCCCCAATGGCCGGATGTCCAGACTGTCCGGGGGCCACGGCGCCAGGACGATCGTGTCCAAGGCCACACCCAGAGAATCCAGGCGGTACCTCGTGGCGCCACTCTCGGCCCCCAGGCGCACGTCGAATACGCGCCCCGTCGCATCGAACGTAATCGGCCGGCGCAGGGCCTGCGCTTCGCTCGGCGCCGGCACCGAGAACAGTGGCGTCGCACCGCTGTCTCCCGGCGCGAAAACCGCATAGCGCGAGTTCCCGGCATCCAGCACCCACAGACGACCCTCTCCATCGAAGGTCAAACAGCACGGCAGGGCGAACTCACCCGGCCCATTGCCTGGCCGGCCCATGCGGAACAGCAGCGAGCCGTCGCGTCCGAACACCACGATCTCGGCCACCAGTCTATCCGCGACCCAGACCCGCCCCGCCGCGTCCTGCGCCACGCCCGCGATGTCGGCTATGAGGTCTCGTCCGTCCGCTCGCTGAGCGGCGATCGCCAGCTCGACTTCCGCTCTTCGCTCCGGCACCGCCGGACCACAGGCGATGCAAATCAGCGCCAGAAACATCGCCGTTGGACCAAACCACTGCATCGTTTCTTCTCCGGTAGAGGGGACGAAGGCTATATGCAGTCTCAACGGACGACGCGCCAGTCCCCGTCAACGTCGTCGACGCAAATGCAGCCGCTGGTCTGGCCGCATACTCATGCCGTGTCGCATGCTCGCGCCGCGTTGCCGCTCGTAACACGGGTGCCTAGCTTCAGCTCCGACGGTCAGCCCTGGACAGGCGGATCGCTCTCCGACGTCACCACCAACCTCGCGAGAATCGCCATGAGACACGCACGACTGCTTGCCGCTCTCACACTGGCCGTAGTCCTCTTCGGCTGCGCGCGTGCAGCTCCTGCCCCGGCTCCCTCGCCTCCCGGGGCCCGAGCCGAGGAGCCGACCGAGCCGGAACAGTCACCCGCAGGAGGACAGGCAGCGGGTGCCGAGCAGCCCGAAAGCCCGCAGCAGCGACCGGGCGCGGGTGAGCCCCGGCCGCGGCCGTACAATCGCGTCATCACCGCCGAGGCGAAGACCCGGGATGGTCTGTTCAAGACGCATCGGGTCGGGACGCGCCTCTACTTCGAGATTCCACGCAGCCAGCTCGGGAAGGAAATGCTGCTGGTCCGGCGAGCGGCGCGCGTCCCCGTGAACATGGGAAACGGAGGCCAGGAGCTGGGCCCGAGCCAGGTGGTCAAATGGGAGCGCCTGGACAACCGCGTGCTGTTGCGGACCGTGTCCTACGAAACGGTTGCGGACTCGACCACGCCCATCTATCAGGCCGTGCGCAACTCGAACAACGACGTCGTCATCGGCGGCTTCAACGTCGAGACCTATGGGCCGGACAGCGCGGCCGTTATCGACGTCACGAGGCTGTACACGGCGCCGCCGCCGGAGATGGGCCCGGGCAACCGCTTCCGCAATCAGCCGGATGCGAACCGCTCCTTCATCGAGCGAGTGCTTTCCTTCCCGGAGAACGTCGAGGTCGAAGCCACCCTCACCTATCCACCCGCCGGAGGCGGTGGCGGCCAGCAACAGCCCTCCAGCCCGTTCGAGCCCAACATATCCGGCACGGCCAGCCTGGTGATGCACTGGAGCATGGTCAAGCTGCCGGAGAAGCCGATGATGCCGCGGCTGGCCGACAAGCGCATCGGGTTCTTCTCGATCAATCAACTCGACTACGGCCGGCCGGAGCAGCGGGCGGAGGAACGCGAGTACATCGTACGCTGGCGCCTGGAGAAGAAGGACCCCGCGGCCCAGGTCTCCGAGCCGGTGAAGCCGATCGTCTACTACGTCGATCCGGCGACGCCGGACTGGCTCAAGCCGTGGATACGCAGTGGAATCGAGGCCTGGCAGCCGGCGTTCGAGGCCGCCGGTTTCCGGAGGGCCATCATCGCCGCCGATCCGCCGTCGCAGGAAGAGGATCCTGATTGGTCACCCGAAGACGCGCGCTATTCCGTGGTGCGCTGGTTCCCCTCCACGATCGAGAATGCCGTCGGGCCCAACGTGCACGACCCGCGGACCGGAGAGATCCTCGAGTCCGATATCTACATGTACCACAACATCATGAACCTCCAGCGCGCGTGGTACTTCATTCAGGTCGGCCACCTCGACCCACGTGCCCGGATGTGGCCGGTGCCCGACTCGCTGATGGGCCGGCTGGTCGAGTTCGTGGTCTCTCACGAGGTGGGACACACGTTGGGCTACCAGCACGACCAGAAGGGTAGCTCCACGTATCCGGCGGACTCCGTCCGCAGCGCGACCTGGGTCAAGCGGATGGGACATGCGCCGTCGATCATGGACTACTCGCGCTTCAACTACGCGGCGCAGCCCGAGGATGGGATCGCCATGCAGGATCTCATTCCTCGCATTGGCCCGTGGGACGTCTACACCACGCGCTGGGGGTACACTCCGATTCCGTCGGTGAGCACGGCCGATGAGGAGCGGCCGACACTCGATCGCTGGGCCCGCGAGCAGGATGCGGTCCCGTGGTATCGCTTCAGTATGTCCGACTCGCGGGGCGCCGATCCCGGCGATCACACCGAAGCGGTGGGCGACGCCGATCCCGTGAAGGCCACGGGCTGGGGGATCCGAAGTATCAAGCAGATCGTCCCGCTGCTCGTCCCCGCGACGGTACACGACGGCGACGACTACGATGACCTGAGTCAGATGTACGGACGGCTGATCAACCAGTGGGCTACGGAGCTGCGCCATGTCGCCATCCTGGTGGGCGGCGCGGATGCGCAGGAGAAGTACGCGGGTCAGGACGGCCCGCGCTACCAGCCCTGGCCGCGGGCGAGGCAGAAGGATGCGGTGCGGTTCCTGAACGAGAACGCGTTCGCCACGCCGAGCTTCTTCCTGGTGGACGATGTCCTGCGGCGGATCGAGGTCGAGGGTGCGCTGCGGCGCATCAACACGGCGCAAGCAGGCGTCCTCAATACGCTCTTCAACGACCGGCGCCTCGAACGTCTCATCGAATTCGAAGCGGTGGACAACCACGATGGCAGCGCCTACGGGCTGCTGGAGATGCTGGCGGACGTCCGTGGCGGCATCTGGAGCGAGCTGGCGTCGTCGCGTGTGACGATCGATACGTATCGGCGCGAGCTCCAGCGCACCTATCTGACGGCGGTGCGCAACAAGCTGAACCCACCAGCGCCGCCCGCAGGGCTGCCGCCTCAGCTCGCACCCCAGGTCGGCCCGGCACGCGCGACCAGTGACGTCAAGGCTGGTTTCCGCAGCGAGCTGCGCGCGCTCGATGCCGGCATCCAGGGGGCGCTGTCCCGCGTGGTCGACCGCGCCACGAGAGCGCACCTCGAGGACGCGAGGGACCAGATTCGAGACATACTGGAACCGGAGCGTGCCGGACGATGAGGCGCGGCGGACGTAGCGCGACTGCAAAGGTACGGAGCCCGCTGCTTCGTATCTCACTTCTCTGCGCCCTGGCCAGCGGGCTGGGCTCCTGCACCGATACGGTGGCCGTGGTCAACCTGTCCCCGCCCAGCCTCGTGACGCCGGCCGACGGGAGCACGAATCAGTCCACAACGCCCATCTATAGCTGGATGCCGGTGTCCGGGGCGACTTACTACTGGTTCATGGTGACGACCAACGCGGCCGCGTTGCCGCGCAACCTGGATGCGGAGAGCTGCTCGGGCTGCGTCATCTCCGGCGCGACCACCGTGACCTCGTTTCCCCAGCCGTCCGCGCTCAGCCGGGGGACGATGTACTATTGGCAGGTAGCGGGCAGAAGCCCGACCCAGTTAGGAGAGTGGTCGGCCCAGCAGAGCTTCACGACCACGAACGATCTGGTACCGTCTATCACATCGCTCTCTCCGGCCGGCGCCCTGGCTGGCGGAGCCGCCCTTACGCTCAGCGTGACTGGCACGGGGTTCCTCGCCAGCTCGGTCGTGCGCTGGAGCGGCAGCGACCGGACCACGACGTTCCGGAGCGGGACTCAGCTCCAGGCGTCCATCCCGGCCAGCGACCTGACGACTGCCGGCGAAGTGGATGTGACGGTGCTCAATCCCGCGCCGCGGGGCGGGACGTCGAACGCGGTGAAGTTCAGCGTGAGCAACCCGGTACCGCTTATCACATCGCTGTCGCCGGATCGCGTCCAGGCCGGCGGGGCTGCCTTTACGCTCACCGTGACCGGCACGGGATTCGTCACCAGCTCGGTCGTGCGCTCGGGCGGCAGCGACCGGACCACGACGTTCCGGAGCGGGACTCAGCTCCAGGCGTTCATTCCAGCCAGCGACATCGCCACCGTGCGCACTGCGACGGTGACCGTGTTTAACCCCGCGCGGGGAGGCGGGACGTCCAACGCGATGACATTCTCGGTCACCCCGCCCACGCTTCCGCCGCCGAGCCTCGTGGCGCCGCTGGACGGGAGCATCAATCAGTCCACCACACCCGTGTTTAGCTGGACCGCGTTGTCCGGGGCGACCTCCTATCGGATCATGCTGGCAACCAGCGCGGCCGCGTTGCCGCGCCATGCGGAGGCGGAGACCTGCGCGGGCTGCGTCATGTACGGCGCAACCACGGCAACCTTGTTTACCTCGTCCGCGCTCAGTCCGGGCACGACCTACTACTGGCAGGTGGCGGCCCGCAGCGCGACCCTGTTCGGAGAGTGGTCGGCCCAGCGCAGCTTCACGACGATCGCGGCGGGCCTCACCCGGTGATCGGCACGGGTCGGCCCCGCCCCCGCTCTACAGTGCAGACCAAGCCGAACGGCTCTGAGCGATCGATGTTGCTGAAACGGTGAGGAGTTTGTGGCGCCACGCGTTCTGGTTCGCGAGACGGTGGACATAGGCGACGGATTCAGCGAACGGAGGCTCGCATGCGACTCGTTCCCTTGCTCGTGCTGACCCTGGCGTCCTGCGCCGCCCCGGCCGGGCCCGCGGATGGCTCGTCGGCGTTGATCGACTTGCTCGCGCAGACCAACGCCAAGGTCGAGCAGTTCCAGTACTCGCCGGACGGCAGTCAGATCGCCTACGTGTCGGCGAAGAACGGCAGCAGCGACATCTGGGTGATGAATTCGGACGGGACGAACGCGCGAGCGATTACGGCCAGCTACCCGGAAGCCGAGGCCGACCCTCGCTGGTCGCCCGACGGCCAGACCATCGCCTATCAGTCGCGCGGCGAGCTGTTCCTGGTCCGCCCGGATGATCCCGAGCATCCGATCAACCTCACGTACGGGCTGAACGCCTCGTTCGTGCAGTGGACCGCGGACAGCAAGTCGCTCATCGTCACGAGCGCGAACGTAATCGGGCTGCTACCGGCCGCCGTCCCCACCAGCCGCATCGAGGTCACTCCCATCGCGACGCCCGGCTACAGCTTCGCGGATCCCCAGCTCTCGCCGGATGGGCGGTGGCTCGCGTTCACCGCGGACCGCAGCGGCAAGAACGGGCGCTGGCGCATGGACATCTGGCTGGCTCCCGTGCGCGGAGGCGACCCGATCCTGCTCACGCCGGGAACACCCGAGAGCTTCGAGGGCTCGCCGCGCTGGTCGCCAGACGGCACGAAGCTGGCGTTCGTGTCCACGGCTTCGGGCTGGCGCAACATCGGCGTGATCGACGTGGCCACGCGGCAGGTCAAGATGCTGACCACCAGCCCATGGGATGAAACCAACCCGCAGTGGTCGCCGGACGGCCAGTGGATCGGCTACGTGGCCAACAAGCAGTGGAACTTTCACGTGCTGAAGGTTGCGGCCGTGGGCGGCGAGCCACAGCAGCTTACTCAGCGGGACGGCGTCAACGGCGGCTCCGAAGGAGGCCAGGTGCGCGGCACGTTCCGCTGGTCGCCGGACGGACGCACGATCGCATACACCTACATGGGTCCGGCCACCTCGAACGACATCTGGACGATGCCGGCAGACGGCGGCGAGCCGACTCGCCGGACGAACCACATGCCCGCAGGGCTCAGCGAGGAGCAGTTCGTCGCGCCCGAGCTGATCCATTACGCGTCGAAAGACGGGGTCGAGGTCCCCGCCTTCCTGTACACGCCCAGAGGCGTCAGCGCCGATGCGGACCCGAAGCCGCCGCTACTGGTCTATTCGCGGGCGAACACGCACGGGATGCACGTGAATGGATTCTATCCGTTCATCCAGTACTTCGTGTCCCGCGGCTACGTGGTGCTCGCGCCGGAGATCCGCGGCAGCGGAGGGAACGGAGCCGAGTACGAGCGGCTGAACTACGGGGACTGGGGCGGCGGCGACGTCGATGATATCGCGGCCGGCGTCGAGCACCTGGCGTCCCAGGGGCTGATCGATCCGAATCGCGTCGTGATGCAGGGCGGCAGCACGGGCGGCTACCACACCATGCAGACGATTGTGAAGTATCCCGATCTGCTGAAGGCCGCCGTCAATTTCTACGGCCCGACCAACATGGTGCACATGTTCAACTTCTTCAACCGAAGCACCATGATGGACATCCTGGGCGGCGACCACGGCGACCCCACGCAAGCGCCCGACCATTGGCGCGAGCGCTCTGCCTACTACAACTTCGATCGCATCAAGACGCCACTGCT
>JACQVC010000456.1 GCA_016209995.1 Gemmatimonadota bacterium | reverse complement strand
TTTGGCAGGCGGTCGGTGCTGGACTGGATCCGAGACTGCGAGGCCGACGGGCACCGCCCTCGCGGAGGGGGCATTGTCGTAGGCAGCTTGATCGATCCGGATCGCATCACGAACGCGCATATCAGAATCCATGCGCTCGAGGGCCGTCTCTTTCGCAGCGTGTTACGAGACGCCCTGGACCGCAGTGGCGTGCCCTACTCGATCTGGCGTGAACGAGACCTCTACGCGTTGGCGGCCGGAACGTTGAAGAAACCCGAGCGACAGATCCGTGACGTCTTGACGCGCATCGGCGGCACTGTGGACGGTACCTGGCGCGCAGAGGAGAAGGCTGCCGCGCTCGCAGCGTGGCTCGTGCTTATAGGCGATGTGTCGAGTGCCGCTTCTACTGTCCGGAAGGCACGCCAAGAGTGCGTGATTGAAACCACGGACTAAACGGCCGGCGGGCGGGCCGACGCCCGCCCCCCGGCCGCAATGGCCCGCTGCGCGGCGAGCCTCAGCGCGCGCCGTCCGCCACGATGATGCCCTGCACGTTGCGCTGCTGAAGCGTTCGGTTGAACGCTGGCAGGTCCTGCTGGAGTAGCTGGTCGAGCTGGCCGCGGTAGGTCTGCACCCGCTGCCTGAGCTCTTGATGCGCCTCCCCCGCCTGCGTGGTGGGCCCCCAGTCGGAGTTCGCGATCTTGCCGGCCAGCCCCGTGAGCTTCGAGCCCAACCCACCCGGCCAGCGGACGCCATCCTGCCCGCCGCCGGTCAGCTTCAGTTGGACCAGGTTTTCCTCGACGGCAATGAACTTCCGTTCGAGCTCGGTCGCGGCGGTACGCACGTCGGCGAGGCCGTCGCCCGGCAGAAGCCGGCTGAGGCCCTGAAGCTGAGCGCGCACCACCTCGATGGTATTGAGCATGTCCGCCACTCCGTTGACGTCATTGTAGATTTCCGTCAACAGCGGGATCTGCTGCTGGATCTCCTGCTCGGTGCCACCCGAGTTCGGATCCTTGCGCAGCTCGAGCGGCTGCGTGAACGTCTGGCCGTCGACCGTCAGCCTGACCGTATACCGGCCGGGCGGCGTCAGGATCGACAGCGTGCCCATGCCGAGCATGGGGCGCGTGCCGTCCTCGCCAAGCTGGACCCAGTCCGCATAGAGCGGCTTGGTGCGCGCCCGCACCTGGCGGGTCGGCTCACCCTGGAGGTCCCAGTAGACCCGGTTGATCCCCGGCTGCCCGCTCGGCCGCAGCGTACGGACCGTACGGCCGGAGCCGTCCTGGATCTCCAAGGTCACGGGGCCGCGCGGAGCCGACTTGAGCCAGTAATGGATCGAGGCGCCGTAGGGCGGGTTCTGGCCCACCGTCGGGTCGTTCGCCACCCCGACGGCGCCCTCGCGGCTCCGGAAGCGGTACGCCGCGCGCGGCGCGAACAGGTACGCGTTCTGCGCTATCACCTCCGGCGTGAGCTGCCGCAGCGGCGTGATGTCGTCCATGATCCAGAAGCCGCGGCCGTAGGTCGCGAGGACCAGGTCATGGAAGTGTTCCTGCACCTGGATGTCGTAGACCGGCGCGTGCGGCAGGTTGTTCTGGAGCGGCTGCCACAGCTCGCCATCGTTGAATGACACGTAGAGGGCATTCTCCGTGCCCGCGTAGAGCAGGCCCCGCCGTACGGGGTCTTCCGCGATCGCGTTCGTGTAGCTCAGCGGGCTCCTGGGGATCCCATTCACAATGAGCCGCCAGGTGCGCCCCAGGTCGGTGGTCTTGTAGAGGTGCGGATCCCGGCCGTTCACCTGGTGGAAATCCACCGCGATGTACGCGGTGTTCGCGTCGTAGCGGGACGCCTCGATGGTGTTGATCGTGCCCCAGGGGGGCAGGTTCGGGATGTTGCGCGTGACGTTGGTCCAGTTGCGGCCGCCGTCCGTCGTGACCTGAACCAGCCCGTCGTTCGTGCCGGCCCAGATGATCCCGGCCTGAGCGGGCGACTCCGCGATCGAGAAGATGACGCCGGCGTATTCGACGCCGATGTTGTCCGGCGTCAGACCGCCGGACACGCCCATGCGGCTGCGGTCGTTGAGCGTGAGGTCCGGGCTGATCACCTGCCAGCTCCGGCCGCCGTCCGTGGTCTGATGAACGTGCTGGCTCCCCACGTACACCTTGTTCCGGTCGTGGGGCGAGATATGGAGCGGAGCGTCCCAGATGAAGCGGTAGCGCACCTCGCCGGCTGGATGGCCGCCGGTCCCGATGGGCGCGACCTCGACCTGATGGCCGGTGCGCGCCCGCTCGTCGAAGCGGATGACGATGCCGCCCACGCTGCCGGAGCCCGACGCAGTGGACCAGATGAGGTTCGAGTCCACCGGATCCGGCGTGGCCCAGCCGCTCTCGCCACCCTGCACCGAATGCCACTCACCGCGCGCGATCCCGCCGCCGCCACCACCGCCGAACCCGCCCGCCTTGCTGTTGCTCGGGCCCCGATACGACGGGCCGTCCTGCTTGTTGCCGAGCACGTTGTAAGGGATCTCGTTGTCCATGGTGACGTGGTAC
>JACQVC010000030.1 GCA_016209995.1 Gemmatimonadota bacterium | reverse complement strand
CTCCTCGAGGGTGCTCACGTCCTCACTCAGCGCAACGGCCAGCGAGCTGAGGCCGACCGGCCCGCCGCCGAATTTTTCGATGATCGTCTTCAGCACGCGCGCATCCATCTCGTCGAGTCCGTACTCGTCCACGTCCAGCAGCTCGAGCGCGCGCTGCGCCACCCCGGCATCGATCACTCCGTCGGCGCGCACCTGAGCGAAGTCACGCACGCGGCGCAGCAGCCGGTTGGCCACCCGCGGCGTGCCGCGCGCGCGCTTGGCCAGCTCCTCCGCCCCTTCCTGCGTGCAGCGAACGTCCAGAATCTCCGCGCTGCGCGTGATGATCGTGGCCAGATCCTCCGGCGGATAGTAGTTCAGCCGCTGCACGATCCCGAAGCGGGCGCGCATGGGCGCGGTCAGCAGCCCGAAGCGGGTCGTCGCGCCGACCAGCGTGAACGGCTCGACCGGCATCGTGACGGTCTGAGACTTGGGACCTTCAGACAATCGGATCTCGACGCGGTATTCCTCCATCGCGGGGTACAGGAACTCCTCGAGCAGCGGGCGCAGCCGGTGAATCTCGTCGATGAAGAGAATGTCTCCCTGGCGCAGGTTCGTGAGCATACCGACGAGATCGCCGGGCTTCTCGAGGACCGGGCCCGATGTCGTCTTGATGCTGACGCCCAGCTCCCGCGCCATGAGCACGGCGAGCGTGGTCTTGCCCAGTCCGGGCGGGCCGTGGAACAGCGTGTGATCGAGCGGCTCGCGTCGCTGGAGCGCGGCGGCGATCGCGATCTCGAGTCCCTCTTTCACCTTCTCCTGACCGATGAACTCGACCAGCTTCTGTGGCCGCAGCGTGGGCTCGAGCGGCGTGTCCTCGCCCAGCTCTTCGGGAGTCGTGATCTCGGTTCGCATGCTCCCTTACCCGGACTGCAATTCCGCGAGCGCGCGCCGGATCAGATCCTGGAGCGCCTCGTCCCGCGGGCCCTGGTCCAGCGCGTTGCGCACGGCGCGTTCGGCGTCACCCGATCCGTAGCCCAGCGCGACGAGCGCGGCGACCGCGGCGTCCGCCCCGGGCGCCACGGCTTCCTCGCCGGCGGCGGCGAGGTCGGCCACGCGATCCCCCAGCTCGAGCGCCAGCCGCTCTGCCGTCTTCTTGCCGATGCCCGGTACCTGCGTGAGCGCGGCGAGGTCACGCTCGGCGAGCGCGCGCGCCAGCCGGCGAGCCGAGTACGTCGACATCATCGCGACCGCCAGCCGCGGACCGACTCCCGACGCGGTGAGCAGGCGAGCGAACATCTCGCGCTCGTGTGTCTCCATGAATCCGTAGAGCGCCGCCGAATCCTCCCGAACCACGTAGGCCGTGCGCAATTCGATCTCCTCCCCCTCGCGGGGCAGACGCTCCAGCACGGAGAGCGGCACCTCGACTTCGTAGACGACGCCGGACGCCGTGAGGACCTCGATGCGCTCCAGGTTCCGGCTGAGGAGCTTTCCCCGCAAGCGGCTGATCATGGATGGGCGCGCAGGCCGCGGCCATCCGGACGGGCGGGCCCGAAGCTGCGTGGGCCGGCCAGGCAGTGGCAGAGCGCGATGGCCACGCCGTCGGCCGCGTCGTCGGGGCGAGGCGCGCGGGCCAGGCGGAGGTGGTGCCTCACCATGAAGCCGACCTGCTCCTTCGTGGCGCGACCCCGGCCGACGACCGAGATCTTCACCTCGGCCGGCGTGTACTCCGCGATTTCGAGCTCGCGCAGCGCCGCGGCCAGCAGGATGGCGCCGCGCGTCTGGCCGAGCGTCAGCGCGCTGCGCGCGTTCTTTCCCTGGAAGACGGACTCGACGGCCATGACCTGCGGCTCGTGCCGGTCCAGCAGCTCGCCTACGCCCTCGAAGATTTCACGAATGCGGCGAGGAAGGGGGTCGCCCGGGTTCGTCCGGATGATGCCGCACTCCCGCAAGGAAACGGCGCCGTCGGCCTGGAGCGCGACGACGCCGTAACCCGTCACTCCCGTTCCCGGGTCGATTCCCAGGACGATCATCGCCTCGCGGCTGTCAAACCGCCTCCGCGAGCACGGCGTCGTCGATGTCGCAGTTCGAGTAAACCTTCTGTACGTCGTCGGCCTCGTCCAGCAGATCCAGAAGCTTAAGCAGGCGCTCGGCTTCGTGACCCGCAACGTGCACGGCAACCTTCGGGATCATGGCCAGCTCCGCGTGACCGGCCTGGATCCCTTGCTTCTTGAGGCCCTCCTGAACGTGATGGAACTTCGCCACCTCGGTCGTGACGATGTACTCGCCGCCCTCCTGCCGGACGTCGTCCGCGCCCGCGTCGAGCGCCGCTTCGAGCACCGCATCCTCGTGGTAGCGCGAGGCATCGATGTAAATCTGCCCTTTGCGGTCGAACTGCCAGGCGACCGAGCCGCTCTGCCCCAGGTGGCCGCCGTTCCGCTCCAGGATGTGCCTGAGCTCGGCCACCGTACGGTTCGCATTGTCGGTCACGACCTCGATGAGAAGGGCGGCGCCTCCCGGACCATACCCCTCGTACGTGACCTCGTCGTAGCGGGCTCCCTCCAGCTCGCCCGTGCCTTTCTTGATCGCGCGTTCGATGTTGTCCTGCGGCATGTTCGCGGCCTTGGCCGTGTCCACGGCCAAGCGCAGCCGCGCGTTCGCCGTCGCATCACCGCCGCCCGCGCGCGCGGCCACCGTGATCTCGCGGATCAGCTTGGTGAACAGCTTGCCGCGCTTCTGATCGACGACGGCCTTCTTGCGCTTGATCTGTGCCCACTTGCTATGGCCGGACAAGGGGCGCCTCCCATCTCCACCCTGCCATCTGGTGGAACCTGCTGGTGTACGCTTACTAAGACGACGCGAGGCTAATATAACGGCCGCGCGCGCAGCCGATCAACGCGCGGGGAGGGTGTACGCACTCACTCCCCGCGAAGCCGAGGTAGAGTATGTCGATACGACCGATCAGGCGAATCAGCGAAGCGAAGCCCACCATCGAGGGTGCCGGCGTGCGCCTGCGCCGGGCGTTCGGGTTCGGTGACACGCGGGACTATGACCCGTTCCTCTTGCTCGACGATTTCCGCAACGAGAACCCGAGCGATTACCTGGCGGGATTCCCCTGGCATCCCCACCGGGGCATCGAGACCATCACCTACATCCTGACGGGTGCCGTCAGCCACGGCGACAGCCTGGGCAACCAGGGGACACTGGGCTCCGGCGACGTGCAGTGGATGACGGCGGGCAGCGGGATCCTGCACCAGGAAATGCCGAAGGGCGACGCGCAGGGTCGTATGCACGGCTTCCAGCTCTGGGCGAACCTGCCTTCGTCTCTCAAGTTGACCGCGCCTCGCTACCAAGACGTCCAGGCACGCGACATACCGGAGGTCACGGACGATGACGGCACCCGCGTCCGCATTGTCTGCGGGAGTTTCTGGGGCAAAAGCGGACCCGTGGATGGCATCGCGGCGGAGCCGCAGTACCTCGACGTCTGGATTCCGTCGGGTCAGCGCAAGACGCTGCCCGTCGATACGTACAGACAGGCGTTCGCGTACGTCTTCGAGGGCGCGGGTACCTTCCGCGACGCATCCGAACCGATGGGCGTACTGACCGAGGGCCTCGGTCGCGATGTGCCGCAGCGGGACGAGACCGGCAACCGGGCTCTCGTACTCTTCGACAACGGGGACGAGATCACGGTGCAGGCCGGACCAGAAGGTATGAGGTTTCTGCTGGTCTCGGGACGTCCCATCCGGGAGCCCGTGGCCTGGTACGGGCCCATCGTGATGAACACGGCCGAGGAGCTACGGCAGGCGTATGCGGAGCTGCAGAACGGGACGTTCATCAAGTAGGGATCCCGCAGCGTGATCCGACCAACTTCGCTGATCATGGTGCTGCTAGCGGCCACCGCTCCCACCCTGCCGGCTCGGTCGCCGCAACCGCAGCCAAGCCAGACCAGTATCCGACTTCGCTAATTGTTCTAGTCATGAGGACTCCCGGTCATCGCGCTGCCGAAGAGGAAACATTGGGGCGTCAGCGTTCGACCTGCCGAGCAGACAGCCGCAGCCGGAGCCGCGGCCCGTCCAGTAGCGCTACCATGCGGTTCAGGACGTCACGCCCCACGATCATCTCGTTCTCGTAGGCCACGAGCCGCGCAAGAATCGCGGCACCCGCGATCTCGACGCGCCCCGCGTAGACCGGCGCGCTACCACCACCTCCTCCCACACCCGTGATCTCGAGGCGACCCACCAGCGGCAGCCGCAGCCCGCGAGCTATGTGTGCTGGAATCAGCGTACAATCCGCGCCGGTGTCGATGAGCCCCGACATCAGAACTGCAGCTTCACCGCCAGGATTGACAACACGCAGAGGAACGACCGGAGCGGGCGGATCGTACGCCCCGTCGTAGGTGAACCGCCAACTCACGACTTGCGACGTCGAGGTGAGCGAACGCGGACCCGTTCCCTCGCTTCCGTTACGCGGGGCATGAAAACCGACCTCACGCCCGCATGGCTGAAGACACGTGTCGCAAGGGATTCGAAGTCCTCGTCGTGATCGATGACGGCACGGTCGACAATCGCAACATACTCACCGGCATAGCGGCGCAGCAGAAGGGCGCGGTTCTCCTGATACCACTTCATGTCTTCGCCTAGCTGATCCTCGGAGGGGAAGCGCGTCCCCTCCTGCGCCTCGAGCGACCTCGCCAGAGCCTCGATGACGACCCCCGTCAGCGTGGTTCCCTCGCGGGCGGCCTTGATCTTCGCTTCCCGCACGATCCCCGCCGGCACGTTACGCAGGTAGAGAGTCACAGACCGTTCCGGCGTGGCCATGTCCCATGCTAACGTATGTAAGCAATGTGGTCAAGCTTGCAGTCTCCGGGAACAGCGGTTTCGGAAGGTGGTAGGCGGTAAGCGGCGGCATGGCGTTGGTGCCGTGAGTGTTGACGTGGCGGGGGAGGTATGGGAAGAGGAGAGGTTGTTTCGCGAATGGTTGAGGAGGTGTTTGGGAGTTGGGGGTGAAGAGGGGAGGGTGTCCGGCGCACGAGCGTCGGCCACGATCGAGGGGTTTGTCGATGCGGGGGCTCACTCAGCTGGTGTCGAAGAGCACTGGGCTTCGCCCGAGACTCATCCAGAGGAGCCGGCAGAAGGCGACGGCGGTATAGGGGGCGTGGTGGCCGCGACGAAGGTAACGGAGTCGGTAGAGCCGTTCCAAGGTGAGAGCCAGGCAGAGGAGGAGGAGGTCGATCAGGAGGCTGTTCGGGTGGTGGTGGGCCAAATGCTCGAGGCCGTAGCGGTTCTTGGCGTCGTTGAAGCCTTGATTTTCGATGCACCAGCGACTCTTGCAGAGGCGCAAGAGGATACGCGAGCCCGCGCGGCGGGGAGAAAGATTGGTCAGCCAAGAGGCCTCGGTGACCTTTCCGTTCCGGTGGTACTGGCGGTAGCGAAGCACGCGCACGCTGAGCCAGTTCAGATCCCCCCACGGCTCGAAGTCATCGGCATCCCACAGCTCGATCCGTTCGCCGTTCTCGACGACCGTGGTGATGGGGGGCTGACCCTCGAAGCGGGCCCGAGCGGCGTTGCTGAGTTCGGGCAGGTTATCCTTCAGACGCGCCACGACCGGCAGGCCCAGCTCGCCCAGCAAGTGCAGAAAGGGAGCGCCGGCGTACTCGGCATCCACGACCACACAGTCGGCAAAACGGCGGCCCAGATGGCCGACGGCCCGTTGCAGTAGGCGGGCACTGGTTGTGACCTCGCTGTCCCCCGGGCCGTAGAGTTCCCCGTCCGCCGGCAGGACCCAATCCCCGGCCACGATCGTGAGCAGCGACAGGCGGTGGAAGTAGCTGACCACCTCCCCTTCCGAGTCGTAGGAGGGGTGACAAAGAGGACACGGAACACCGCGACAGCGAGCGGCTCCCGTGCCGTCCAGCACCACGACGATCCACGTCGTGTCCTCAAAGGCCTTGTTCCGCTTCGCCCGTCGCAGCACCGCGGCATGGGCCCGCCGCGTCGGCCCTGGATCGAGGCGCTCGGTGAAGTACGCCACCGCATCGTCTCCAAAGGCCCGCTCCACCTCCAGGGCCCTTCGCGCCGGCGAACGGACCAGCCCTTCCACGGCGTGATACGCCGGCGCTCGCAGCAGGCGACTCACCAGCAGCGACCACAGCAGCGT
>JACQVC010000433.1 GCA_016209995.1 Gemmatimonadota bacterium | reverse complement strand
GGCCAACGCGCTGCAGCTCAACCAGCTCGGACAGAACCTGGGGCTGGGCAATGAGCTAGCTGGATTCCGGCCCATGGGTCAGCTCATTGTGGATGGCCAGCCGCTCCCCATCGAGGGTCTGCAGGAACTGGTGCGAGCCATTCTGGCGGGCGAGATCGCGGTCCAGACCATCATCATCCGCTAAGGAGACATTTATGAACTGCCGGACATACAGGTTCCTCCCGCTGCTGAGCGCACTGAGCTTTGTTCTTCCCAGCCCAGCCGCGGCCCAGCAGACGAACGTGGCGCTCGTGCATCGGCTGCTGCTCGACCAGCAGATGGTGGTCGTGGATCCGAACAACAACCAGCGCGCGGCCCAGCTGGGCCAGCGGCTGAACCACGGGGATGTCGTGGCCACATCGCCGAACACGCGCGCGGCCATCCGCTTCACCGATGACGGCTCCCTCGTGCGACTGAACCCGAACTCCCAGCTCCAGGTGCGGGCGGAGGGAGATCGTGGAGCGCTGGCGAAGACACTCGAGCTCGAGTTCGGTGAGCTGTGGGCGCGAGTCACACAGCAGCAGGGTACGTTCCAGGTGCAGACGCCCGCGGGCGTGGCGGCCGTCCGGGGCACCGAGTTCGTGGTGCGTGTGGGCGCGGACGGCGCGACGACGATCATCACGCTCGAGGGTGCGCTGGACTTCTTCAACGACGCCGGTTCGGTCCAGGTGTCGGCCGGGCGCCGGGCCAGCGTGGCGACGGCCAGCGTGATAGCCGAAGTGCAGGACGTGCAGGAAGAAGAGGTCGAGCAGCTCGGCGAGTTGGTCGAAGACGAGGCGGCGGATGAGATCATCCGCGTCGAGATTCCCATACAAAACGCCCAGGGCGTGGTTCGTACGGTGATCCTGGAGATGCCGCGGAGTGAAGCCCGGGCCCTCCTGAACCCGGGAGGCCAGCAATGAGACGGCGGCCAATCACACAGATGCCCCGACGTCGTTCTGGACCGGGCGAGCGAGTGCTGTACTGGGGCGCCGCGGTCGCGGCAAGTCTGCTGCTCCTGCCGCTGACGCTGGGGGCCCAGGCGCGCGTCGAAACCCTGGTCCTTTCACCGGAGCCGGGCGAACGGGTCGATCAGAACGCCGTACTGGTGGCTGCGTCCTTCATAGATCGGGACGCTCGGCTGGAACCCGCGTCCATCGTCCTGCAGGTGGATGGCCTCAACGTAACGGCGGAGGCGGATGTCAGCGCGGAAGTGGTCACCTGGATTCCGCGCATACCGTTGTTGCCCGGTCCTCACCGCGTGACGCTCACGGCGCGCGATCGCAGCGGTGGGGCGATCAGTCCGTCGAACTGGGCGTTCACCGTGACTCCGGCCGCGGAAGCGGCGGCCGCGGCCGCACAGCTCGCGCCGGCCGGCGGGGCGCCGTTGTGGACTCGACTCCACGGCTCGTTGATCTTCGACGGCGCCGCCACGTCCGTATCGGGTCCGGGCGCGGACCTGCGCCGGGACGAGACCGTACTGCCTCGCATGTGGCTGAACGCCGGCGGAATCCTCGGTGCCGGTTGGCGGTATTCCGCGAGGGTCCATGTGAGCGGTTACGAAGACGCGACGCGGCAGCCGGTGAACCGCTACCGGCTCGACATCCGCTCGGACTGGCTGAGCCTGGCGATCGGTGACGTGAATCCGATGGTCCATGACCTCATCCTGTCGGGCACGCGGGTCCGCGGGATCGAGGGCAGTATTCGGGCCGGGCCCCTGCGGCTGACCGTGGTCAAGGGTGAAAACCGTAGGGCCATCGAGGGGCTCCTGGATCCCACGGATCCCACACAGATCCTGCGACAGGGTACGTACGGGCAGGATTTGCTCGCGGTCCGGCCGGCTTTGGGGGGTCAGACCTTCCAGGTCGGCCTCACGGCCCTGCGGGTGCGCGACGAGATCAGTTCGATCGGCGACCTGCGCACGAGCGCCGAGAGGCGGGCGAATCCCCTGCCTAAAGACAACGTTGTCGCCGGCGCGGACGCCACGCTTCGCCTCGCGGGCGGGCGCTTCCTGATGCAGTACGAGAACGCCATCTCGCTCCTGGCGAATGACATCTCGGCCGGCCCGCTGACCGAGCCGCAACTGGATTCGATCCTGGATGCCGCGGGTTACGATCCGTTGAACATCGATCCGTCCCAGTACGAGAAGTACTTCATCATGAACGCCTCGATGATTCCGCTGGACCCGCGAGGCTTGACCAGCCTGGCGCAGCAGGCCCGCACCTCGATCCGCATCGGCACGAACTTCCTCTCGGTCGAGTGGCGCTCGATCGGAGGGTCGTACTACACGCTCGGCTACGGCGCCCTGCAACGCGACCGGCAAGGTTTCCGGATCCGGGACTCCTTTACGATCCTGAACGATGCCGTGGCTCTGTCCGGCGGCTACGAGCAGGATGAGGACAACTTGGACGACGTCAAGCCTGCCACGACCACGAACACGGGCGTGTTCGCGACCGCGAGCTGGCAGGCCTCGCCTCAGGCGCCGGCGATCGTGGCTTCCGTGCGCCAGGGGACTCGCCAGAACGATCTGCGCGCCGGCGAGGATGGCGCGCTGGACGAGCGCAGCCTGGCGCTCTCGTTCGGGATCAGTTATCCGATCCAGGTCATCGCCGGGTTCCGCACTCGGCTGAACCTGAACGTGTCGGCGATCAACCGGGACGATCCTGCGAATCCCCTGGTCGAGTCACGCGACCGCTACTACCTGGGCGGCATCCAGGGCGAGACGTCAGACCGCACGAGTGAGCTGAACCTGCTGTACGGGTTGAACCAGTCCGAGTTGCTCGGCTACGAGAACGCGAAGACGGACTTCCACCGCCTGGTTGCGAACGGGCGCCAGCTGATTCGGCCCAGGTTGACGGCACTGCTCGACCTGTCGCGCACGTCCGCTAAGAGCCCGGAGGCGGCGGAGGAGTTTGGTCTCGATTACAACCGCACGGAGTTCCTGGTGGGCGGTGAGTTCGAGTGGACACCGGCATCGTTCATCACGCTGACCGGCGGGATCGTCGACTACTCGGACTCGCGGTTCCCGACCCTGGACACGAAGGAGGTCGTGACCCGCCTCCGGGTCAACCGGAGCTTCTGAGGAAGAACACCCGCTCCGCGACACGTCAGCGCGGCGAGGGCCAGCGAGGGGGAGGCGATGGGGTCGGCTACAACGGTTGCTCGTCGCCGGATCTTCCTCCTGCTGGCCCTCGTTGCGTTGCTGGCGCCGCTGGTCGCGTTGATCGTGGGGGAGGCACGGGTCGGGCGGGCGCTGGAACGCAGGTTCTATGACCTCTGGTTCGCGTACCGTGGCGCATTTCCACGCCCCGAAAGCGTGGTCGTCGTGGCCATGGATCCAGACTCAGAGGAGTCACTGGGTCGTTACCCCTGGTCGCGGGATTGGCACGTCCGACTGATCGCTAACCTCCACAGGGCTGGCGCCCGCGTCGTCGCGTTTGACGCAACATTCGCCAATGAGTTTCCCGCCCAGGACACTGCCCTCCGGGCGATTATCGATTCCACCGGCATCGTGGTCCTGGGCGCGAAGACCGACTTCCTGCCCTTGCCGGGGGGCTCGCGCAGGATAAGGCTCGAGGAGCCCGCCGGCGTGTTGCGGGAATCGCCGATCGGGATCGTGGACCTTCAGGTGGACCCCGCCGATGGCGTTGTCCGCGAGTACCCCATCCTACACCGCTACCCCAACGGGGCGGTCGTCCCTCAGCTCGGGGTCCAGGCCGTGCTCCGCTACCTCGACCTTACTGACGATGCACTTGAAGAGATGCCGTCGGGGTGGCGCCTCGGGGATCGCTTTATCCCGCGCGGACCCACCGGCGGCATGCTCGTGAATTACCTCGGGCCCTGGGGCTCCGTTGCCACGTATTCGTATGTCTCCGTGGTCGATGACGAGGAGACGGACATCGGGGCGGATTGGGACATGGACAGCTTCGAGGACCTGGCCGAAGAAGGTTGGTTCCGGGACAAAATCGTGCTGGTGGGCACCACAATCCCGGAAGATCAGGATTTCCATGCCACGCCATTTCGTGAGGACCCGGAAGGTGGCCTGGGCTCGATCAGGACCCCCGGCGTCGAGATCCACGCTCACGCCGTAGCGACGATCCTGGCCCGCAACCACATCCGTGCTCTCCCGGCACGGGTGCAGTACGCCTGGACTTTCATACTCGCGCTGCTGGCGGTAGCGATCGCACCCAAGGTCCGGGCGGTGTGGGGAGCCGGGCTCACGGCCGTACTGGCCGTCGCGGCGCTGGCCGCGGCCTTCTATCTCTTCTCGCGGCAGGGCCTCTGGGTCTGGTCGGCGGCCCCGGTTCTCTCACTCGGCCTGTCGTACGCCGGCTCGACCGCGATCCTGTACAGCGCCGAAGAACGGGAGAAGGCGCGGATCCGTGGGATGTTCCAGCAGTACGTCGCCGCGTCGGTTGTCGATGAGCTGGTCAAGCGGCCCGAGCTTCTAGCTCTCGGCGGCGAGGAGCGCGTGGCCAGCGTGTTGTTCAGCGACGTCGAGGGCTTCACCTCGATATCCGAGCACCTCACGCCCACGCAGCTCGTCGAGCTGCTCAACGAGTACCTGACCGCCATGACCGACATCGTGCTAGAGCATGGCGGCATCATCGACAAGTACCAGGGTGATGCCCTGATGGCCGAGTTCGGAGTACCGGTGCCGCTGGAGGATCACGCGCTGCGCGCCTGCCGGGCCGCGCTCGGGATGGCCAAGGAGCTCAGCCGGCTGCGCGAGGAATGGGCTCGCCAGGGCCGGCCGCAGCTGCATGCGCGCATCGGCATCAACACGGGCCGCATGCTGGTCGGCAACCTGGGCAGCCGGCGCATCATGGATTACACGGTCATGGGCGATCAGGTGAACCTGGCGTCGCGACTCGAGGGCGCGAACAAGCTCTATCGGACGCGGATCATGGTCTCTGAGTTCACGTGGGAGCAGGTGAAGAGCCAGATGGTGGGGAGGGAGCTGGACTGGATCCGCGTCAAAGGGAAGGAGGAGCCCGTCCGCATCTACGAGATCGTAGGCGCTCGCAGCGACGGGCTGCCGCCCGAGACTCTCGAGTTGGTGGAGGCGTACGACGCCGCTCTGGCGCTCTACCGGTCCAGGAGGTTCGCCGAGGCGCTGGAGGCGTTCCAACGTGTGGCGCAGCGATATCCCACGGACGGTCCGACTCGCCTGTACGTGCAGCGCTGCCAGGAGCACATCGCGGAGCCACCTCCCGACGACTGGGACGGTGTGTACACGATGAAGGAGAAGTTGTGAACATCTCGGCGTCCCGCGCGATGGCGTCTTGACACCAGAACGCTATAACGTCACGTTGCGGTCATGACGAAACTAAAGCGCGCTACGGTCTATCTGGATCCCACGCTGCATCGGGCGCTGCGGGTGAAAGCTGCCGAGACCGAAACGAGCGTCTCGGACCTCGTGAATCATGCCGTACGGCGGAGTCTGGCGGAGGACGCGGCTGACCTGGCGGTGTTCGAGAAGCGGGCGAACGAGGCCACGCTGGCATTCGAGGATCTGCTGAAGGACCTGAAGCGGCGTGGCAAGCTATAAGCTCCTCATCAAGCGGTCAGCCGCCAAGGAGCTCGAGCAGTTGCCCCCGAAGGACCGCAAGCGCGTCGCGACGAAGCTGCAAGCCCTGAGTAGCAACCCCCGGCCGCCGGGAGTCGAGAAGCTGTCGGGCCTGGAGAGATATCGGACTCGCCAGGGCGATTATCGCATGCTCTATGAGTTGGACGACGGCATCCAGACCGTTACCGTCGTAGCCATCGGCGACCGGAAGGATGTGTACCGGTAACCCAGACGGGTGAACTTCCCCAAAAACGCCAGGAGAGAACCATGCGCATGTTGCTGCGAGTCACTGTTCCCGTCGAGGCTGGTAATCGTACGATCAAGGACGGCACGATGAATAAGGTTCTCGAGCCGATGCTCGCGAAGCTCAAGCCCGAGGCGAGCTACTTCTACACGATGAACGGCCAGCGTGGAGTTTTCATCGTTTTCGACATGAAGGATGCCTCGCAGATCCCGGCCATCGCGGAGCCGTTCTTCATGAACTTCAATGCTGAGGTCGAGTTCGCGCCGGTGATGAACGTGGATGACCTGCAGAAGGGCCTCACGGAGGCAGCCAAAAGTTTCTGAGCGGTGGGCGCACGTCACGGACGCGCATACAGAAGAAGGCGGGCGGAGCCGAAGCTTCACCCGCCTTTGTTCTGCGAGCTGCGAATCGCGTCGAACAACCTGCCGTGGAGCCCGTGGAGCATCAGCCCCTCAGCGTTCGCTAATGATCCTCCCGCCGGGCGTCCCCAGATGCACCTCCAGCCACGCCGTCCACCTCGCCCACAGGTCCAGCAGGGTTTCCTTCGTGGCCGGCCCGTGGTCCTCGAACGGGTAGAGGTACATCACCGCGTCCTTGTCCAGCCCGTTCAACGCGTGGAAGAGCCGCGGCGAGTTGATCGGGTCAGTCCCCACGTTCTGGTCGCCCAGCCCGTGGTACAATAGCACGGCGCCCGTCAGGTTATTCGCGTACAGGAACGGAGACATCGAGAGGTAGGTGTCCTTCGCGTCCCACAGGTTGCGTCGCTCGCTCTGGAAGCTCAGGGGAGTAAGCGTCCGGTTGTAGTTGCCGTCGCCAGCGATCCCGGCCTTGAAGAACGGCGTGTGCACCATCGCGTTCAGCGTCGAGAACGCGCCGTAGGAGTGCCCGCCCAGCCCGAGGCGGCGCCGGTCAATGATCTCGCGGCGGTCCAGCTCGTCGATGACGGCCGCCAGGTTGTTGCGCAGGTCGTGCTCGTAGTTGTTGTTCATCTGGCCGGCTTTGCCGACGATGGGGGCGTCGGGCTCGACCACCGCGTAGCCCAACCTGGCCAGGTACTGCATGGAGCGCGTGCCGAAGTTCGGGAACGCGTTCTTGTTGTACGTGCGTCCCGTCTCGTCGTACCCTTCCTGGTTCTCGTACTCCCGCGGATAGAACCAGAACATTGCCGGCAGGCGTCCGCCGCTGTGGCCAGGCGGGAGCAGCACGTTGACCATGAAGCGGAACCCATCGGGCCGCTCGACCACGAAGCGCTGGCGGGGCGCAGACGTCAGATCCGGCGTGTAGTCCTGGTTGTTCGTGAGCTGCTGGGGCGCGCCCGCGCCCGCGGGCCGGCGGTAGGACTGCGGTACCTGATTGGCCGACTCTCGGGAGACCACGAACGCACCCGCGTCGATGTCCAGGATAGCGGTGATGCGCTCCCAGACTCCGTCGTTCGAGCTCTCGTAAACCCGCTGTTTCTCACCGGACCTGATCGCAACGCGGTCGATGAAGCTCTGGG
>JACQVC010000435.1 GCA_016209995.1 Gemmatimonadota bacterium | reverse complement strand
GTACCGGGAGCTGACCGACACGCTCGAGCGATGGGGCACGAGCTACGAGATTCTGATCGTCGATGACGGGAGCAGCGATGACAGTTTCGCCCAGCTGGCGCGGCTGCAGGCCAGCGACGCGCGGCTCCGGGTGATCCGGTTTCGGCGCAACTTCGGTCAGACGGCGGCGTTCGCTGCCGGCTTCGCCTACGCGCGCGGACGCCTGATTGTCACCTCCGACGGGGACCTGCAGAACGATCCGGCCGACATTCCCGCCATGGCCGCCAAGATCGATGAGGGTTACGACATCGTCTGCGGGTGGCGGAAAGACCGAAAGGACGCCTGGCTGACCCGGCGCCTGCCGTCCCGGATCGCCAACCGGTTGATCTCCTCGACCACCGGAGTCCGGCTGCACGACTACGGATGCTCGCTCAAGGTGTTCCGCGCCGAGGTCGTCAAGCCGTTGCGCCTGTACGGCGAGATGCACCGGTTTCTCCCGGCGATCGCGAGCGAGATGGGAGTGCGGATTGCCGAGGTCGTCGTCAACCACCGCGCGCGCCGGCACGGCCGGTCGAAGTACGGCCTCGGCCGGACCGTCCGTGTGGTGCTCGACCTGCTGACCGTACGCTTTCTCCTGAGCTACGCGACGCGGCCGCTGCAGATTTTCGGTTTGGTGGGCCTCACGATGGCCGTGGCGGGCGGCGGCATCAGCGCCTGGCTGGCATTCATCCGCCTGACCGGGGACGAGCCGATCGGCGACCGCCCGCTGCTGCTCTTCGGCATCCTGCTCGTCTTCACGGGCGTGCAGCTCATCACGCTGGGCCTGCTCGCCGAACTCCAGGCCCGCACCTACCACGAATCGCAGAACAAGCCGACCTACGTCGTGCGGGAGGTGCTCGAGAACTCGGCCGTCACCGTCCCGGCAACCCCTCGACGGTGAGAAGCGCTGCCGTGCGGTCCACCTCGGCCGCGGCCTGCGCAGGAGACCATCCGAGCAAGCCGGCCATGATGTCGCCGCACCGGCGGAGACACGCCGTGCCGGGATGTCCGACCGTGCCCAGCCCCGTGCGTCGCAGCACCACGTCGTCGAGCCGCAGCCCCATCTCGCGCTCGACAGCAAAGGCCACTTCGGCCTCGAGGCATTCGCGATCGGGCGAGAGGCGCGCGGTCGGATTGAGTCCCGGCGCCGCCGTGGCGAGCACGGCGTCGGTTTCGGTTCCGTAGTGCTCGACCAGGTGCTGCACGATGCCGGCGTCGGCGCGATGCCGATGGCGCTCGATGGCGCTGGCGAGAAAGGCGGGCAGATCCTCGATGTCGCCGCCGACGAGCGGGGTGGTTGCGCTCCGGGTGGGCGCCGCCCGGGCGCCGATCTTCCGCACAATCAGATCCGCCGCCCGCACGGCCAGCCGCCGCGCGGTCGTGTACTTCATCCCGAGCACCGACACGAGCCCCTCGAGATCACCGAGCGCACGGTGATCGACCACCTGGTAGGTGCCGGTCGCCTGGTACACGTCGGGCTGCACCTGTTCCTCGGTCAGCGGGTAGAGTCCGGCGAAGGCGTGTTCGACGTCGGCCGGCGACAAGTCGATCCCGGGCAGTGCCGCGTTGATGTCGGCAAGGAGTTCGACGACGTCCAGGGCCGACACGCGCACGTCGTGGAGTGCTCCATCGGCGGGCGTATTGCTGGTGCCGATGAGGGACCGGTGGCGCCACGGGATGACGAACAAGTGCCGTCCGCCACGGTCGAGGACGCGCTGCTGCCGTTTGGTGGTGGGCATCACGAGCGCCACCTTCTCGGTCAGCGGGCGAGTCAGGACATGCACGCCTTTGGAAAAGCTGGTGATGGCGCGGGTCAGGCCCGCCACGCCGAAAGCCTGGTTCAAGGCGGGAATCCAGGGGCCCGCGGCGTTAGCCACCGCACGCGCGCGGATCTCGATCGTGGCCCCGCCCATCTCATCGCGGGCAAGGAGGCCGCAGGCGGCGCCGTTTGCGGTCAGCAGGCGCTGCGCCGACAGGTAATTGGCCACCTGCGCGCCGTGGCGGGCCGCCGACTTCACGAAGGCGAGCGTCATGCGCTCCGAACTGTGCATGTGCGATTCGTAGAGGACGCACGACCCGGTGAGCCCCGGCTGCGCGCCGAGCACCGGCGCGAGGGCCAGCGTTTCGGCTTTCGAGCAGCAGCGGCTCGGGGGGACACGCTTTGACGGATCGCGAACCGCGGTGTTCTGGCCGGCGCTGAGCAGCTCGTAGGCGGTGAGCGCTCCCCGGAGCGCCAGCCGTCCCCTGACGAACCCGCGATAGGTCGGAATCAGAAACGGGACGAACCGCGTCAGATGAGGCGCGATGCGCTGGAAATAGCAGCGCTCGAAGGCCGATTCGCGCAGCTTGCCGATCCGGAGCTGCTGAAGGTACCGGATTCCACCGTGCAGGACCTTGGAAGACGCCGCCGAGGTGGCAGCGCCGAAATCGCGCGCCTCGATGAGGGCCACCGACAGTCCGCGCAGCGCCGCCTCGTGCGCCAGGCAGGCGCCGGTAATTCCACCTCCGATGACCACCACATCGAAGGTGCCCGTCTGCAGTGCGTCGAGATCGCGGCGCAGCATGAATGGCGTGGCTACGGGGAAACAGCCCGCGCGCGGGCGGCGCAGCCGTACACGTCGAGCAGCCGCTCGGTCAGGGCGAGCCAGTCGAAGTGCGCCTCGGCGCGCGCCCGCAGCGCCGCCCCGATCTCGCGGCGTCGTTCCCGATCGCCGAGCAGCTCGACGAGCCGCGCGGCGAGCGCCTGCGCGTCGCCGACCGGCGCGTAGACGCCCGACTCGCCGAGGAGTTCCCGGTTGACGGCCGTGTCGGTGGCCACCACCGCGAGCCCGCTCGCCATGTAGTTCAGCAGCTTGCCGTTGGCCTCGGTCAGCGACGTCTTGGGCGACACCGCCACCGCGCCCAGGGCCAGCCACCGGGGCGCGTCCCCATACGCCACCCGCCCCGACAGCGTCGCCCAGGGCTCGAGCCCGCGCGAGGCCACCAGCGTTCGGTACCGATCTTCGTTCGGATACCCCATGATCAGAAAGTGCGTATCCGGTCTGGCCCGCACGACCGCTGGAATGGCGTCGATGAGGGCATCGACGCCCTGGTACGGCGTGAGGACGCCCAGGAAGACCACGACCTGCTTGCCCCGCAGTCCGAGGCGATCGACGAGCGCGTCCTCAGCCGGCAGCGGGCGGAAGTGCTCGAGCGCGGCGCCGTCGGGCAGCGACACGATTCGATTCGCCGGGACGCCCTGCCGCTCGAGTAGCGGCCGTCCGGCGACCGAGCTCGTCAGGATGGCGTCCGGGTGCCGGACCAGCCATCGCTCCAGTCGGGCCACGCCCCGCGCGAGACGGCCGCCGGCGACGAGGAAATCGTGGTCGACGAGCTCGGCTTCGAGGCTGCCCTGCAAATCCGCCACAAGCGGAGCTCCGGTGAGCCGCCGGATAACGGCGCCGATCAGAATGCCCTCGTGCAGATGTGCGTGCACGATCTGCGGCCGGAACCGCCGGG
>JACQVC010000445.1 GCA_016209995.1 Gemmatimonadota bacterium | reverse complement strand
TGGCCGTGCTTCAGCACCACGAACGCCGAAATGACCTCGCCGCGCGTCTCGTCGGGGCGGCCGATGACCCCGCATTCCGCGACGGAGGCGTGGCGCAGGAAAGCCGTCTCGACCTCGATCGTGCCGATGCGGTGACTGGCGATCTTGATGATCTCGTCCGCGCGGCCGGCGAACCAAACGTAGCCGTCCCCATCGATGTGCGCCGAATCACCCGTGTAGTAGACCCGCGCCCCCGGGATCTTCTCCCAGTAGTCGCGGCCGTAGCGCTCAGGCTCGCCCCACAGCGCGGGCGTAAGTCCGGGAAACGGGCGCTCGAGCACCATGATCCCCTTCTCGCCAGGAGCGCACACCTGAGCATCCATCGTCATCACCGCCGCATGGATGCCCGGGAGCGGGATCGCTGCGGAGCCGGGCTTGATCGGCAGCATGCCGATGCCGTACGGGTTGCCGAACACCGGCCCGCCCGTCTCTGTCTGCCACATGTGGTCGATCACGGGCGTGCGCCCGCCCAGGATCGTGTTCTGGAGCCAGTTCAGCGCAGGCGCATTCAGGACTTCGCCCGCGCTCACCACGCGCTCGAGGCGCGAGTGATCCACCCTGCGCAGCGGCTCGTCCCCGTAGCGCATCAGAAGCCGGATGGCCGTCGGCGAGCTGAAGATGCCCGTAGCGCCGAACTCCTCGACCGCGGTCCGCCAGTTCGCCTCCGCGTACGGATGATCGAGCGCGCCCTCGAACGCGATGGTCGTGCAGCCCTCGAGCAGCGGCGCGTACACGATGTAGCTGTGCCCCACGATCCAGCCGATGTCGGAGGTGGCCCACCACACGTCCGTCGGCTTCAGCCCGAAGCACCAGCGCCCCATCGCCACGACGTAGACCTGGTAGCCGCCGTGCGTATGAATGGCCAGCTTGGGTTTGGCCGTCGTTCCGGAGGTGGCCAGAATGAACGCGGGCTCGTTTGCCTCCATGCGCACGTAGTCGCCGTCGTGCCCGGCTGCGTGGCCGAGGAAGGCGTCCCAGGTGATGTCGCGGGGGGGCCGCAGCGGCGCGCCCTCGGGCGTGCGCTCGAGGACGACGACGTGCTCGACCGTATCCCCTGCCATCTCGAGCGCCTCATCCACGATTTCCTTGAGGCGCACATTCTTGCCCTTGCGGTACGTCGCATCCGCGGCGAATACCAGACGCGAGCCGCTGGCCGCGACCCGATCGGCGAGCGCCCTCGCGCCGAATCCGGCGAACACGACGGAGTGGATCGCCCCGATCCGCACGGTGGCCAGCATCAGCAGGATCGCTTCCGGGCTCGTGGGCATGTAGATCGTCACCCGATCGCCCTTGCGCAGACCGAGTCCGCGCAGCGCCGCGGCGATCCGCCTGACCTCATGGAGAAGCTGGGAATACGTGAGCAGGAGCCGCTCGCCGCGCTCATTGATGTATATGAGCGCGGTTCGTCCGCCCTGTCCGGCGAGCACGTGCCGATCGATCGCGTTGTAGGCGAGGTTCGTCTCGGCTCCGACGAACCAGCGGAAGGTGGGGAAGTTCCACTCGAACACGCGATCCCAGGTGCGGAACCACGGCAGCGCGCGAGCCGCCCGGTCCCACAGCCCCTCCGGGTCCTCGAGGCCTTCCTGAATCCAGCGATTTACAACAGGAGTCACGAGACCCACGACTGGCTCCTAAGTCAGAGATCAGAGATCAAAGGTCAGATGCCGGCCTTCCTCGTCGCCGCGGCGCGATTATGCTACGGCGGCGTGCCAGCGGGCTGCAAGTGCGGAGTCGCGTTGGGGGCTGTATATTGGGGAACCGATAGAGCCTGCGGTCAGAGCGGTAGGTTTGACCGGGGTGTCCAGGCAGGCTGGGGGACGGCGTCGCCGTTGGTGGTGACCGGCGTAACTTCGGACAGGCAGGGAATCCTATGATCAACCGGACCAGAGTGGCGTCGGGCTTCGCATGGGGCCTCCGCTTGGCCCTTGCCGTAACGACGTTCAGTCTCGCGGTCCCGTCGGAGTCGCGGGCGCAGGACGTCGGGCTTCCGCTCGGCACGCAGGCGCCGACGGCTACGCTGCAGGACCTGGACGGAAACTCCGTCGAGATCCTGAACTACGTCAAGGGCAAGCCCACGCTGCTCGAGTTCTGGGCGATGTGGTGCGAGATCTGCGAGTCGCTCCAGCCGCAGGTGGATCAGATCCATTCCACGTACGGCGACCGCCTGAACGTGGTGGCCGTCGCGGTGGGGGTCTCGCAGACGCCCAGGCGTATCAAGCAGCACCTGGGCGAACATGGCGCCCGCTATCCCTATTTGTTCGACGTCCGTGGCGCCGCCGTGCGAGCGTACAAGGTGCCGACCACCTCGGTCGTGGTCATTGTGGATGGCAACGGCAAGGTGGCCTACACGGGCTCCGGCGCCGAGCAGGATCTGGTGGGTGCGGTGAGGAAGATTCTGGGATCGTGAGGATTTGCCGATCCTGAGCCAGCGAAGCACAAACACGAAGGGCCCGGCACCAGAAGGCGTGCCGGGCCCTTCCTGCGTAGACCGCCCTAGTTCTGCCCCTGCGCGGGCGTGACCTTCTCGATCGCTGCCTTCAGCTCCTCGTACGCCATCGGGTCGACCTCGTCGAAGTCCGCATCCACATGCGCGATGCGGCCTTCCGGATCGATCACGAAGAGGGTGCGCTCGGTCGGCGAGTTGCCGCCCGGCCTCGTGACGCCGCCGAAAGCTCTGAGAGCGCGGGCTTCCGGATCGCTGCCGAAGAGTCCGGGGAAATCCAGATCGTACGCCCAGGATTGCAGGGCATCGGGGGCGTCCGGCGAGAGCGCGATCAGAACCACGTTCTGACCGTCGCGGAAAACGCTTGCGTACTGATCACGGTACGCTGTCATCTGGATCGTTCACCCACGCGTCCTGGCCCTGAAGAACCAGGACAGGACCACCGTTTCACCGCGGAAGTCGCTCAGACGGACCGGCGCCTGCAGCACCCCGTAT
>JACQVC010000444.1 GCA_016209995.1 Gemmatimonadota bacterium | reverse complement strand
GGGGGGCCAGGGGGGCCAGGGGGGCTACGCCAGCGCTCGATCTGGCCGCTGATCCGCAAGCTCACGGCGTCCGGCGTGCTACAACACCAGGTGATCGCCCCTCGACCGGCACCCATCAAGACGAGATCGGTCGTGCGCATTCGTCGCTCGCTGCCGACGCTGACCGAGCGCGAGGCCCTCTTCGTGCGCGCACCGAAGCAACGCCAGTGCTACGAGCTGCTGGAGGCGGCAGGCGGAGGCATCGACCTCGCCCATCTGACGGGCGGGGCCGGGTTCAGCCGAGCTACGGTCAGCGCGCTCGAGCGCAAGGAGCTGGTGACCGTGACGGCGGAGGAGGTCATCCGGGATCCGTTCCGCGCCATGCCGGTCCGCGAGGCGGAATCCTACCGGCCCACCGAGGCCCAGGCGGCGGCGATCCGCGAGCTGATCGCGGCGCTGGACTCGCCGGAGCCGCGCCCATTCCTGCTCCACGGCGTCACCGGCTCCGGCAAGACTCTGGTGTACATCGAGCTGCTGAGGGAGGTCGTGGCCAGGGGTCGCACGGCCATGGTGCTGGTTCCGGAGATCGCCCTTACGCCGCAGGCCGTGGCGCGCTTCCGCGCCGCCTTCGGTGAGTTGGTCGCCGTCCTGCACTCGGGGCTGTCCGATGGCGAGCGCTATGACGCGTGGCGACTGCTGCGGTCCGGGGAGCGCCGCATCGCCATCGGGGCTCGATCCGCCGTGTTCGCCCCGCTCGAGGACCTCGGCGCCATCGTCGTGGACGAGGAGCACGACGGGAGCTACAAGCAGTCCGATGCGCCGCGCTACCATGCCCGCGACGTGGCGGTGGTGCGCGCCGCGGCCGCTGGTGCGGTCTGCGTGCTGGGGAGCGCGACGCCCGCGCTCGAGACCTGGACCAACGCGCGCTCGGGCAAGTACGAGCTGCTGGAGCTGCCCGAGCGCGTGGCGGGGGACCGGCTGCCGCCCGTCGAGATCGTGGACCTGCGGGCCCTCCGGCGCGAAGTGGAGGCACGTCGCGAGGCGGGCGAGGATCAGTCGGCCGGCGGCCGCATCACCGTGCTGTCGCCGAGGCTGGTCGCGGCGATCGGCGCGCGGCTGCGTTGCTCCGAGCAGGTGATCCTTCTGCTGAACCGCCGCGGCTACTCGACCTTCGTGCAGTGCCGCGAGTGCGGAGCCGTGCGCGCCTGCCCGCACTGCGCGGTCTCGCTGACGTTTCACCGCGCGGCCCACAAGCTGCTTTGCCACCATTGCCGGCACGAGGAACGAGCGCCGGAGCGGTGTGATCACTGCGGCTCGACGGACCTCTCCTTCCGCGGTCTCGGTACCGAGCAGGTCGAACGGCTCGTCGGCGAAGCCTTCCCGGCCGCGCGCCTGGCCCGCATGGATGTGGACACCACGTCCGGCAAATGGGCGCACCAGGAGATCCTCGGGCGAGTCGAGCGCGGAGACGTGGACATCCTCCTGGGCACTCAGATGATCGCCAAGGGCCTGGACTTCCCCAACGTCACGCTCGTCGGCGTGATCAACGCGGACGTCGGCATCCACCTTCCCGATTTCCGCGCGAGCGAGCGGACGTTCCAGCTCCTCTCCCAGGTGGCCGGGCGAGCCGGGCGGGGTCCTCGCGGCGGCGAGGTGATCATCCAGACGTCGGTGGCGGAGCACTATGCGATCCAAGCGGCGCTGCGCCACGACTACCGCGGCTTCGCCGCCCGGGAGATCGAGGAGCGCCGCGCGCCTGGCTACCCGCCGCACACTCGCCTCGTCAACGTCGTGGTCTCGTGCGTCGATCAGGAGGCGACCGCCGCTGCCGCCGACGAAGCCGCGCGCTGGCTGCGCGGGCGCGCCGAACGTGAGCCGGCAGCCACGGTCAGCGTGACGGGTCCCGCGCCCTGCCCGATCGAGCGGCTCCACGCTCGCTGGCGCTGGCATCTGCTGCTGCGTGCGCCTTCGCCCCGCGCGTTGGGTACGCTTATCCGTGAGCTGTCACATGACTTCCGCCCGCGCGGGCCTGCCGATCTACGCGTCGTCATCGATCGCGATCCGGTGGCGCTGCTATGACGAACCCGCTCCCCTACTTGACGGAGCTACGAATCTTTCGATATCCATGAAGTGAAGGCTTCCTGCGCTGAAAACTCCGCAAGCCGTTACGGCGACGGGGCCGAGCCCGGACATGACGCCGGAAGTCAGAGGAACCGCAAGCGATGAGCTGTCTCGCACTTAACGCCTCTTTCGAGCCGATCACGATCGTGCCGGCGCGGCGCGCCGTGCGGCTCGTCATCGACCGCAAGGCCGAGGTCCTCGAGGTCGATCGGGAGAAGACTTTCCGCTCGGAGCGGCAGGAGGTGCCCTGTCCGACGGTGATCCGCCTGGTCCGGTACGTGCATGTGCCGCGGAACTTCCGCCGTCAGGTCACGAATACGTTCTTGTTCGCCCGCGACAACTATCGCTGCCAGTACTGTGGCCGCCACCGCCACGAGCTGAGGGGCCGCCAGTTCTTGACCCGCGACCACATCGTTCCTCTGTCGCGGGGCGGTAACAACTCCTGGGCCAACGTGGTCACGAGTTGCTCGCCCTGCAACAACAAGAAGGGGAATCACATTCCCAGCGAGGTGGGGTTCAGCGTGCTGGCCCGGCCTGCCGAGCCGAACTACGTGACGCTGGTCTGGGCGGTACGCCGGGTTACACCCGTGCAGGCGAAGTACATCGACATGTTCTATGGGCAGGAGGTGCTGCGCGCACTAACCGGAAGCGGGTAAGCTAGGGTCACTCTTCCAGCCAGGCGTACGGTCGCTCGGCGAACTGGCCGCCGCCGCGCAATACACCCTCGAAGGTGTACTCCTTCCAGCGCACCACCCAGCCGCGCTCGGGATCGTGCAGGACTTCGATATGGCAGTCCGCGGTCTGCTGGCGCTCGCGCAGGAAGCGGGCGAGCGACGGCGGCAGGCCTTGCGGCACGAGATTGGTCGTCGGATTCTCCGGTTCCCCGGCGGCCATCTCGTCGCGAATCTCCGCTCCCCACACCTGCAGGGCGCGGATGGCCTCCTCGATCGCGCCCTTGATGGCGGGCGTCCGCTCGGCCGCGCGGCTGCCCGAGGATTGGCGGAGCTGGCGGACCAGGCTGGCCACGGAGGGCGCTGCGAGCTCGTCGCGCAGGCGCTCGATCTGCCAGAGCAGACGGCGCTGCAGGCGCAGCAGGGCGCCGTGCTCGCGCTTCTTGCGCCGTCCTGTCGTGGCCCGTGGTTCCGAAGTCATCGCGTCCTTCTCCGACTCCCGTCACCCTGATCCGACTGCAACAGGGCCGTGGCAACCCAGTACAATAACATCGCGAGAGCGCCCTCGTCACCAAGCGGGCTGCACCCAACTATTGCTCCTCTTCCTCCTTGCGCTCGGGCTCCCACTCCCTGTTCCAGTCGCTGATCATATCGCGCTCGCGGCGTAGCGCCTCCTCGATGATCCGGCGAGCCTCACGTACGGCCGGGGACTCCTCTTCTTGGGTGGGCCTCTGTGCGACGGCGCGCACCTCATACGCGAAAAGTTTCTGACGCAGATCGCCCAGGATCCGCAAGAGTCGGGGAATCCCGTCCAGAAGGCGTCCTTCCTGCTCGAGCCGCTGAATGAATGACGCGAAGTTCAGCAGGTCAGCCCGTAACGCATCGGGCTGGATGTTGTCGTACTTCCCCATGAGGACTCACCTTCATGCGTGTGGTCGCCACTGCATCAGGCTCCTGGCCCGATAGCATCAACGTAGTCGATGCCCCGGGTTCGGGGTAGGACAGCCGTGGCACGTCGGTGACTTGCTCGGCCTCGCGCCCCGTAGTGGCGTACGGCGATCCGGTGAAGAGACATGGCGCTTACCGTTTACTACGATGGGTCCTGCCAGCTGTGCCTGGCCAGCGTCGCCTGGGTCCGCCGGCTGGCCTGGCTCGGCGAGATCCGTTATGTGGACGTGAGCGACCGTGATCGGTTTCGACGCGCGGCGTCCGATCTCGACTGGGACGCCGTCATGAAGGCCATGCACGTGCGTGCACCGGATGGCTCCCTCCACGTGGGGTACCACGGGTTCCGCGAGCTACTGCGGGCGATGCCGCTACTGTATCCGCTGCGCCCTCTGCTGGGGCTGCGTCCCCTGGCGGTCCTGGGCGAGCGCGTCTACGCGTGGGTCGCGCGCCGGCGTTACCGCTGGAACCGGTGCGAGGGCGCCTGCGCGGTGCACGCGTCGCAGGGCGGAAGGGGCGAGCATCCGTGAAAGCCCGCGAGCCCAAACTGTATCTCGCGTTTCCGGACGGCGTTCTCCATTACGTCTGTGCCGAATGCACGGCTCTGTGCTGCCGCGGGCAAGGAATCGGGGGGAGCCTCAAGCGGGAGATGGGGCACCTGCTGAAGCTTTATCCGCTGCTGGGGACGCTGGCCGTCCGGCGCCGCGGCAACATCGTCGAGTTCACGAATCCCACGAGCGGTTGTCAGTTTCTTCAGAGCGACCTCCGTTGCGCGATCGAGGTAAAGCACGGGAAGGCGTACAAGCCGGGCGTCTGTGTGCTCTTTCCGTTCAACCGTCTGGGTCGCATCGGTAGAACCGTCACGATCCGGCCCCATTTCCTCTGCCCGCTGCGTCTGGTCGTGCCGGCGCGCCCCGGCGAGGTGGAGGGCACGCACGAACGTGTGATCGAGGCCGTGCGGGAAACCGCGCTCGTGGATGAAAGCTTCCACGACAGAGTTCCAGCGTTCCGCTTGCACCCTTCCGAGCGTGCCGGCAGTGTGGTCGCCCGAGAGGAGTGCTTCCGCCAGGCCTGCGCCGACGGCATCGGGAGCCGGACCTTCCAGCAGACGCTGCAAAGCCAGCTCGACGAGCCCTCGATGTTGGAAGCCTTTGTGCGGCGGGCTCTGGCGCTCCTGGGCGCGAACGCCGTGCTTGGGTCCGACGAGGCCGATCCCATCGACCACGTCTTCCACGCGCTCGCCCCGGCGCTCCGGCTCGACATGCTGCACCTGGGTGAGCCGGCGATCCTGAAGGCGCTCGCGCTGGGCGAGGCGATGGTCCGCAGCTCGCTTCGTTTGGTGAGCCGCATCCCCACACCTCAGACCGTGCAAAGCTTGCTCGAATCCATCTCGCCGGCTTTGCGTCTCCTCGCCCGCGATACGGAGCCGCTGCGCCTTCCCAGCGTCAAGCGCGTCAAGATTCCCGCCTTCGGCGATCCGGCCATGACGTTCGCGATGTTCACCGCGCACCGCCGGGCCGAGCGCGGGACTCCGGTTCTGGAGGCTCTCGAGCAGTCGGTCAAGCCGGAGATGTCGGCCGCGGATCGATCCGTGTTGCTGTTCGAGCTGGGGATGCGCGCCGAGGCGATGAGGCCGCAGCGGAAGAAGGGCTGAAAGAAGACGCTCGTCATTCCGGCGAAAGCCGGAATCCAGAATGCAGGCTGCAAGGAGTATGGACT
>JACQVC010000431.1 GCA_016209995.1 Gemmatimonadota bacterium | reverse complement strand
TGGGGACGACCGGCGCGCTCGTCTTCGTTCTCGTCGGCCTCATCGCCTATCTGGTGGCACGCCGAACTCGGAAGGCCGCACGCGAGGCCAGCGCGGCGGCCGAACAGGTCGCGGACGACGGCGAGGCTCAGCGGGACGGCACGACCGCGTCCGCCGGTTCTTGAGCGGCTGGCCCGTGCTGACCGTAGCCCTTACCGGAAACGCGGCGAGCGGCAAGTCCACGGTCGCCGCGATCTGGCGGGAGGCCGGCGTACCGGTCCTGGATGCCGACCAGATCGCGCGTGACGTCGTGGCGCCGGGTACGCCCGGACTGCGCGAGGTCACTCACGCATTCGGCAACCGCGTGCTCCGAGACAACGGGAGCCTGGACCGGGAACGCGTGCGCGCTCTGGTCTTCGCAGATCCCGCGGCACGCGCCCGCCTCGAAGCGATCACCCATCCACGCATTCGCGCGCAGCGGGACGAATGGCTGCGTGAGCAACGGAGGCTGGGCACTCGCGTGGCCGCGGCCGAGATTCCGCTGCTGTTCGAGGCCGGCATGGAGGGCGAGTTCGACGTGGTGGTGCTCGTCGACGCGCCGGAGTCGGTGCGAACCGATCGGTTGGTTCGGGATCGAGGGCTTCCCCGTGCCCAGGCGGAGCAGATCCTGCGCGCCCAACAACCGGCCGTCGCCAAGCGCGCTCGCGCCGACATCATCATCGACAACAGCGGGAGCCTGGTGGATCTCCGCGCGCGCGCCCTCGCGGTCTTGGCGTCGCTGCGGGAGCGGGCGGGTGCCCACGAGCCGTCACTCGGCTCGCGCATGCGTATCGACATGCACCTGCACACTTCGGCGTCCTACGACTGCCTCTCCGATCCGCACGCCGTGCTCGAGCACGCGGAGGCGGTGGGGTTGACGAGAATCTGTATCACCGATCACAACGAGATCGGAGCGGCGTTGCAGCTCGCGGCGGTGGCCCCGGACCGCATCATCCCGGGTGAGGAAGTGCGCACGGCCGAGGGGATCGATGTGATCGGGCTCTACGTGCACGAGGCCATACCGAAGGGTACACCCGCACAGGAAGTCTGCGACCGCGTGCATGCCCAGGGCGGTATCGTATACGTGCCCCATCCGTTCGCCAGCGGCAAAGGCGGCTCCGGCCATCACCTCGATCGTATGCTGGGACGCGTCGACGTCGTCGAGGTCCACAACGCCAGGCTCCACAGTGCCTCGCTCAACGAACGAGCCGCCGCTTGGGCGGCGCGCCACAACGTGACGTGCGGCGCGGGATCGGACGCGCACACGTTGGGCGAGATCGGGACGGCGTTCGTGGAGTGCCCCGCTCACCCGAACCAGCCCGCTGCGTTCGTGGCAGCGCTTAAATCGGGTCGTATCCACGGCCGCACCTCGCCTCGCCGCGTGCATGTCGCGTCCACGTGGGCAAAGTTGCGTAAGTGGGTGGACCGGGCCTAATGTTGCGCCCTTCAGGCTCCTGACATCGGAGCAAACTTTGTCCACAACGGTGACGCGTCGCGAGCAGCGGGGTACCCGCAGCGAGCGCATCCACCGCATTCTCGGCGGAAGCACACGGTACGAGGAGTGAGCTACCGAACTCCCGAGCATCGCGCTGCCCGGGTCACGGAAGTTGCCGATGCGCTGGGCAACGCCCGCCGGGTGGTGCTGACTACCCACATCAACGCGGATGGCGACGGAGCCGGCTGTGAAGCCGCCCTACTAGCCTGGCTGGCGGGCCGCGGCATCGAGGCGCGCATCGTCAACCCCACGCCGTTTCCGGAGATGTTCGAATTCCTGCTTCCGGGCCTCGATGTCGTGATCGATGCGAAGACTCCGGCCGCGCCGGCATACTGCCGCAGCGCGGATCTGGCCGTCGTTGTCGATACGGGCGAGGCGCCTCGAGTGGGCCGGATCAACCCGCTGATCTCCGAGCTGCCCAAGGTGATCATCGATCATCATCAGCCCGGTGATTCTCCGCTCGCGGGCCTGATGCTCGTGGACACACAGGCGTGTGCCACAGGCGAGCTTCTCTATGACGTTATCTCGGCCGCCGGCGGACCGTGGCCCCAGCCGGTCTGTGCCGGGCTGTACGTGGCTATCATGACCGATACGGGTTCGTTTCGTTTCAGCAATTCCACGCCGGCGAGCCACCTGATCGCGGCCGATCTGCTCTCTCGCGGCGTGAACCTGGAGGACATCTTCGAGCGCGTGCACGCAACCTGGCCGCTGCGGCGCATCCAGCTGTTGCGAGCGACGCTGGACGAGCTGGACACGGATCTGGACCACGGGCTGGCCTGGGTGACGGTGCCACGCAGCCTTTTCGTGGAGCTGCGCGCGACCAGCGAGGACCTGGAGGGCTTCGTCGACTACCCCCGCTCTATTCGAGGCGTTCAGGTGGCCATGCTGTTTCGCCAGACCGACGACAACCACACCAAGGTTTCCTTCCGGTCGAGCGGACCGGTGGACGTGAATGCCCTGGCGGGACAATTCGGCGGGGGCGGCCACATCAAGGCGGCGGGCGCGGTGATCGAAGGCCCGGTCGACCAGGTTCGTCCTGCGGTGATCGAGGCGGCGCGCGCGGCGGTCCTCGCCGCCGCCGGGCCCGCGCAGCGGGACACGCCGCCATGAGCCCCCTAGCCTGGCAGCGGACACGAACGCCGCACCCGACGGCCGGAGGGGAACCGGGCGAGCCCTCCCGGCGTACCTTACGTCGCGAAGAGCCCGCATTCGGTTTGGATCAGGCCGTAAGACTGCTGGCGGAGCGCGTGGGAGTCGAGGCCATCGACACGCTCTGGCTCTTCCCACCGCGCGCACGCGGCCGGACGGAACAAGGACTGGTCGTCGCCGGCTGCTTCGAGGCTGGTGAACCACGGCGCCGCGTGGTCACGGCCGTCTATCGGGCTGAGCAGACGGCCAAGGGTATCCAGGTTGACACTCAGTTCTTCGAAGAAGGCATCGCGGCGCCCGAACGGCTTTCAGGGATCATCGATGGTGTGGTCGAGCGCGGAGAGGAGCAGCCGGGCGAACCCCGGCGAGTCGAGATCGGCGGGGCCAGCGAGCGGCTCAACGCCCTACTGGCCGAGCTCGCCCGCTGAAGGAAGCGGCATGCCTTTCGTGCACCTGTTCGAGCGCTACCTGAGGGAACAGGGCCTCCCCGTCACGCAGCAGCGCGCGGCCGTCGCGGACGCGGTTTTCTCCGCCGTTGGGCACCTCTCCGTGGACGATATCGAGCAGCGGCTGCGAGATTCCGGCGAGCGAATCGGCAAAGCGACCATCTACCGCACGCTCGATCTGCTGGTGAAGAGCGGACTGGTGGACGAGCACGACTTCGGCGAGGGGTTCAAGCGCTACGAGCACCTGCTGCACCGCCAGCCCGTGCACCAGCATCTCATCTGCCTCGAGTGCGGCAAGGTCACCGAGTTTCGCAGCGACGCGCTCCAGGCGATCCAAAACGATGTGGCGACCGCGTACGCCTTCACTCCGACGCGGCACCGCTTCGAGATCTACGGGCTCTGCGCCGACTGCCGCGACGCGGGTGTCACGATCCGCTATCAAGGCTTGACCTGTCCGATCGAGAAGCTGTAGTTTCGCGCCCATCTATTCCCGGCACCATCGCATTCATTCACGCTCTATGCCGAGGTGATGCCCTTGTTCGCCCCGGATCGATTGGTTCCCAGCAAGATCTTTCTCACCAAAGGAGTCGGGATTCACCGCGAGAAGCTCACCAGCTTCGAGATGGCGCTGCGCGATGCCCGCATCGCCCAATTCAATCTGGTGCGTGTCTCCTCGATCTTTCCGCCTCGTTGCGAGCTGGTGACTCCGGAGGAGGGACTGTCCAACCTGCACCCGGGCCAGGTCGTGTTCTGCGTGCTGTCCGAGGCGGCCACGAACGAGCCGAGTCGCCGCGTGGCCGCCAGCATCGGTTTGGCCATTCCGGCGGACCGCGACCGGTACGGATACGTGTCGGAGCACCATGCCTTCGGGCAGCTCGAGCGAACGGCCGGCGACTACGCGGAGGACTTGGCGGCATCGATGCTCGCCACGGTGCTGGGGGTCCCGTTCAACCCCGACGAGGCGTGGGACGAACGCCGCGAGCAGTGGAAGCTTTCGGGACAGATCGTCCACACCATGAACCACACCGTGGTGGCGGAAGCGCCCGAGGACGGACGCTGGGTCACTGTGCTGGCGTCTGCCGTGCACTGTGGCTGGGTCGGGGACGAACAGCCGGACTGAGGTCGGCGCGCTTTTACCCGCGATTAGCCATTGACGATTGCCGATTCATCCCCGCCGCGCCCCGATCAACAGTAGGAGGGTAGGGGCGGCTAGTTGCCAGTTGCTGATCACCTGCTGCCTTAACCCTGGTACGGACCCTTGTGGATCCCGCATCCCGCCACGAGGGTACGCCTTACACCCATGATCCAGACCCTGAGTCCGCCCCACGCGAAGAGTGAGCTGCCCGTTTCGTCACGGAGCGAGGCCGGCGAGCGGCGCCTCTCGGGTCCGCCGATGCAGCGCGCCACGGGAGCGGCCCGCATCGAGGGAAACAGGATCCGGCTCCAGTTCGAAGGTTCGGTGACGTTCGACGCCTGGATCGATGCGATCCTGGCCGCGGAGCGATACGTACACTTCGAGAACTACATCCTGAGAAACGACAGGATCGGCCGCAGTTTCCGGGACGTGCTGATCGAGAAGGCCCGACAGGGCGTGGAGGTGCGAGTCCTCTACGACTGGGTGGGCTGCTGGGCCACTCCCGCGAGGTTCTGGCGGCCGTTCCACGAAGCGGGAGTCGAAGTGCGGGCGTTCAATCGTCCGTCGCTGCGGGACCCATACGGAGTGCTGCAGCGTGACCACCGCAAGCTGGTCGTCGTGGATGGGGTCGTCGCCTTCGTCGGAGGCTTCTGCGTCGGTGTCGAGTGGGCCGGGGATATCGCGTCCGGCACCCCCCCCTGGCGGGATACCGGCGCGGAGGTGCGTGGTCCCGCGGCGGCCGCCGCAGCACAGACGTTCGAACATATCTGGGCGGACAGCGGCCCACCGGTGTCGGCGTCGCTTCGCGCCGACCCCGCTCAGACGCCGCGTGTGGGGGACACGCCGGTGTGGGTGATTCAGGGTGAGCCGTGGCGCTCCCGCGTGTATCGAGCCACGCAACTCGTGGCTACCAGCGCACGGGAGCGGCTGTGGATTACCGACGCCTACTTCCTGGCGCCGCGTCCCGTTGCCGAAGCTTTGGCCGCGGCCGCCCGAGACGGCGTGGACGTGCGCATCCTGGTCCCCGGTCACAACAACTGGCCGGTCGTGGGAAGCCTTTCGCGCGGCGGCTATCGCTCCCTGCTCGAGGCGGGCGTCCGGATCTTCGAGTGGCAGGGGCCGATGATCCATGCCAAAAGCGCGGTCGCGGACGGAATCTGGTCTCGCGTGGGCTCCAGCAACCTGAACTCGGCGAGTCTGCTCGGGAACTTCGAGATCGACGTAGCGGTTCTCGATGCGGAGTTCGCGGCGCAGCTCGAGGGCCTTTTTCGAGCCGACCTGATGTCTTCCGTGGAGATCGTGCTTCCCGGGCGCGCGCGGAGGGGACTCTGGTCGGCGGAGGACCGCTATCCGCACCTGCCGGCGCCGCCGCACTCACCGCTGGACCCGGAGGGAACGATCCAGCAGCGGATCGAGCGCTGGTCGGTCGGCGGCTCGACGGGTTGGCGACTCGCTGACCTGGTGCGCGCCGGATCGACGCTCGGGGATGCCCTGGCCGGATCGCGGCCGCTGGCCCGCGAGGGACGCACCGTGCTGCTCACCGGGTCGATTGGCGCGGTGGGCCTGGCCGTGTTAGCTGTCGCGCTCCCGCGCGTGGTGGCCTGGACGTTCGCGTTCCTGATAGGATGGCTCGGCATCGTGGGTGTGATCCGCGCGCTGGCAGGCTCACGGAGGCGGAACGAACGCGAGGAGGTCGAGAACCGTTGAGTGATTCGGTTGGTCTCGCGCTGGCATTCGGCGCCGGAGTGCTTTCTTTCCTGTCGCCGTGCGTACTGCCCCTGGTGCCGAGCTACCTGTCGTTCATCACCGGCATCTCCCTCGAGGATTTGCAGGGTGGAGTGAGCCGCCGGGCGGCGCTCGTCCACTCGACCCTGTTCATCGCGGGCTTCAGCGCCGTCTTCATGGTGCTGGGCGCGTCCGCATCATTCCTGGGCCAGGTGTTCCGGACCTACGAAGTATGGATATCGCGGATCGGCGGCCTGGTCATCGTGCTGCTGGGCCTGCACCTCACCGGCGTGCTCCGCTTTACGCCGCTGCTACGCGAGAAGCGACTGCATCTACGCGACAAGCCGATGGGGTACCTGGGAACCGTGGGTGTAGGCGCCGCGTTCGGGGCGGGCTGGACACCCTGTATCGGCCCGGTTCTGGGTGCGATCCTGACCTTCGCCTCCACCCGTGAGCAGTTCTGGCAAGGGGTCAGTCTGCTGGGGTCCTACTCGGTCGGGCTGGCCGTGCCGTTCCTGCTGACGGCTTTGGGCCTGAACGTGTTCCTGGCCGTATTCGCCCGCTACCGCCGCTTCCTCCCTACCCTCCAGGTGGCCTCAGGCGTGCTCGTGATCGTCTTCGGACTCATGCTGTTGAGTGGTACGTTTACGATCCTGAGCACGTACCTGGTGCGGCTAACCCCGCAGTTCATCCTGGAACGTATCTAACCCGCTACCTCCAGCGACTGCTCGAGCAGCTGGCGCCGCAACAAGGTCGCGTAGACGCCGCCGCGAGCGATGAGGTCGCCGTGAACACCTTGCTCCACGATCTCACCATCGTCGAGCACGAGGATCAGATCGGCGTGCATCACCGCGGACACGCGATGACTGATGACGAAGCACGTACGCTCGCGCATGAATTCGCGGAGGCGGGCCAGGATTGCGCGCTCGGTTTCCGTGTCGACCGCGCTGAGGGCGTCATCGAGGATGAGAACCACGGGATCCTTCGCCAACGCGCGCGCCACGGTAGCCCGCTGCTTCTGTCCACCCGACAGGTTGATTCCGCGCTCGCCCAGCACGGAGTCGTAGCCGGCCACGAGGGCGCGGATCGTCTCATCGAGTTGTGCGGTCTGGGCGGCGCGCGCAACGGCCGGGGTTGCGTCTCGGCCTCCGCTCTCGAAGCCGTCGCCGAGCCCCAGGCCGATGTTGCGCGCGATCGTGTCGGAGAAGAGGAAGGGGTCTTGGGGGACCATTCCGATGGCTTGGCGCAGAGCCGCCGGGTCCAGGTCGATCGTCGCGGTGCCGTCCACCAGCACGGCTCCCTCCGTCGGATCGTGAAGCCGCGGTATCAGTGACACCAGGCTCGTCTTACCCGATCCCGTCGGCCCCACGACCGCTACCATCTGGCCCGGGGACGCGCAGAAGGAAACGTTGCGCAGCACCCAGCGCTGCGTGCCAGGGTAGCGGAAGGAGACATCTCGGAATTCCACGCGGCCATGGAGCGGCGTTGCGCGTCTCGGTTGCGCCGGCGCCGCGATGGCCGGCGCTCGCTGCATGATCCGGTTGATGCGGGCCATCGATGCGGCGCCGCGTTGGAACAAGTTTACCACCCAACCCAGCGCGATCATCGGCCAAATCAGCAGCGCCAGGTAGACGCCGAAGGCCACAAACTCGCCTGTGGTGATATCGCCGCTCACAATGGCGAGCCCACCGCGCCACAGGACGATGACCATCCCCAAGCCGCCGAGCAGCATGATGATCGGGTGGAAGAGCGCGGACGTTCGCGCCAGGTGCATGTTCAACGCCAGGTACTCGCGGTTCAGCGCGTCGAACTCGCCGCGCTGCGCTCCCTCCTGCACGTAGGCACGCACGATGCGCACGCCGCTCAAGTTCTCCTGCACCATCGTGGATAGGGTGGCAAAGTGCTCCTGGATCCGCTCGAAGCGCCTGTGAATCAGCCGGCCAAAGCCCAGCACGACGGGCGGCAAGAAGGCCAGTGGGATGAGCGCCAGCAACGTCAACCGGGGGCTGATCCACAGCATCAGACTGAGGGCGAACGTGAACGTGACCGCGGTGTTGGCCAGATACATGACGGCGGGTCCGATCGCTTGCCTCACGGCCAGCGTGTCGTTGGTCGCGTGCGAGATCAGCTCGCCCGTCCGCGTCTGGCCGTAGAAGCCGGCGTCCAGCGACAGCAGGTGCGCGAAGAAGGCATCCCGAAGGTCGCACTCGATGCGCCGGCTCAGCCCGTTGAGGATGTCGCGCATCCCGTAGTGCGCGGCTCCCGCAAAGAGCGTGGCGAGCACGATGAGGGATGCGTAGCTCAGGATACGAGTCGGCGTGACCGTCGGGTCGGCCAGTGCATCGATCGCGATCTTCATGATGTACGGACCCGCAATCATGAACGCGTCCGCGATCGCAACCAGAAGCAGCCCGGCGAGGATGCCGCGCTGGTACGGCTTGACGTAGGGAAGCAGTGTCTTGAGGTGACCCATGGATGCTCACGGCCCGCTGATCCCGGCTTTCGCCGGGACAGGTTTCGTCCGGCGCCTGGCCCCGGAACGGTCTGTTCCGCGCGGGTGGCATGAGGCTTGCGATTCCTCTATCACCGGTGGGCCGGGTGTGAAACCTAACGATTGCGGAGCGAGCCGATCAACCGGGCCCCCTACGCAGCGAATGCTGCGTGGGGTGAGGGCGGCTGGCCGCAACGTGACAGGAGTTACGAAGATGCGTTGCACGATTCGGTACGCCGTATTGGCGTTGGCGCTACCGTTGTCCGTTACGGGTGCGGGTTGCGGCAGCCGCGACAGCGCGGCGGGCGAGGCCGATGGGGCGCTCGCAGGCCCGGCCGCAAATGCGGCCGAGGCACCGGGCGCGCAAGCCGCTCACGAGTCCATCCCCGTCCCGGTGGTTCGCGACGATCACGCTGCGGGGCCGGAGGCGCGCGCTGCGCCGACCTCGCGAGCGGCCAGGCTTGTCCCCGCGGGCGGACGCTCCCTGGAGACGTCACCAAGTGCCGCAACGGCGTCCGAGTCGGGCCGATTCGCCGAGGAGGAGGACCTGCCGGCTTCGGATGTGGGATACGCTGGCAGCGACGCAGTCACTCGCAGCGAGCCGCCGGCGCTCAGGATCGCCGCGGGCGCCAACCTGATGCTGCGATTCGACGAGACTCTCTCCACCGCTACCAGTCGCGAGGGAGACGTCTTCTACGCGGAAGTCATTGAGGACGTCCTGGATGGGCGCGGGACCGTGCTCGTGCCCATCGGGGCAGTCGTGCGCGGCAGGGTCACGCAAGCGGATCGCAGCACAACCCCAGACCAGGAGCCGATCCTGGCGATCTCCGTTGACGCGCTGATGATCGACGGCACGGAGTATCCCATTGCCGCGTCGGTCGTCCAAGCGCAGCCCGCGGTGACTCGGGGAGACGCCGACGTCGAGACGGCGGCCAAGATCGCGACCGGAACCGCCGCCGGTGCGCTGGTGGGTAGGATCCTGGGCGGAGACCGGAAGGGCACGCTCGTGGGGGCCGCGGTCGGCGCGGCCGCGGGGACGGCGGTCGCGGTGAAGGACCGTACGGGAGACGCGACCTTGCGCGAGGGCAGCGTGATCGTCATTCGACTCGACGAGGCTGTGACGCTGCGGTACTGAGAGCGGGTCAGCGGGTCAGTCGTCAGCGGGTCAGTCCACGCCCTTCCAATTGCGCGGGCGAGGTGTGGTTGGACTGACCCGCTGACGACTGACCCGCTGACGTGGCGCGGAAGAAAAAGGGGGGGGAGGGCGGTCAGTACCCCGTCGCCCGTCCTCCGCGTCGCGGGTCCGAGGCCGCCTCGAGCGTCCCGTCGGGTCTCACCAGGATCAGCTGCACGTCGCCGGAGTAGGCCTCGCGCTCGACCAGGGTGTGGCCGAGCGCGCGCAGCGCGCGCAGGCTGCGCGGCGTGAGCCCGCCCCTCTCGTAATAGATCTCGTCCGGAAAGTGCTGGTGATGAACGCGAGGCGCGTGGACCGCTGCCGCGGCATTCATGCCGAAGTCCACCACGTTCGAGATCACCTGGAACACGGTCGTGATGATCGTGGCACCGCCGGGTGAGCCCGTGACCAGGAACAGGCCGCCTTGCGGGTCCAGCACGATCGTGGGGTTCATGGACGACAGCATGCGCTTGCCCGGCTCCACGGCGTTCGCCTCACCTTGCACGAGGCCGAACTGATTCGGTGTGCCCGGCTTGGCCGCGAAGTCATCCATCTCATCGTTGAGCAGAAAGCCTGCGCCGGTCACGGTCACGAGGTTGCCGTAGAGATCATTGATGGTCGTGGTCACCGCCACGGCGTTTCCCGATTCGTCCACGATGCTGAAATGCGTGGTGTTTTCTTCTGCGACCCCGGCGAGCGCCGGCAAGGGACCGAGCGCCGGCACGACCTCGGTGGAAGGCGTCGCCGCGTCCAGGTCGATGGTGGCTCGCCGTTCTGCCGCGTACTCCTCCGAGATCATGCGGCCGATGGGCATCTCGACGAACTCGGGATCGCCCAGATACGCGTTGCGGTCGGCGTACGCGCGTCTCGCGGCTTCCGCCAAAAGGTGGATCATTTCTGCGGAATGATAGCCGAGGCTCGACAGGTCGTATCCCTCGAGAATGTTGGCGATCTCGGCCATGGTCGCGCCGCCGGACGAGGGCGGCCCCATCGCGATCGCGGTGTAGCCGCGATAGTCGAAGCGCATGGGCTCACGCCACACGGCCGTATAGCGCGCCAGGTCTGCGTGCGTGATGAGCCCACCGCCTCGCTCCATCTCCGCGACCATGAGATCAGCCGTCTGACCTCGGTAGAAGCCGTCTGCTCCGCTTACGGCGATGCGGCGCAGCGTGGCGGCGAGGTCGGGTTGGCGGAAGGTGTCGCCGACCACGGGGACACGCCCGCCGGGTAGGAACACGGCGGCGGTGGACTGGAACCGCCGCAGCCGCTCCTCGTACTCGCTCAGAGATCCGCTCAGGCGTTCGTGGACTGTGAATCCGTCGGCCAGACGGATGGCCGGCGCGAGCAGCTCGGCCCACGGCTTGGTGCCGAAGCGTCGATGGGCTTCCCACATTCCCATGACGCTGCCGGGCACGCCCGCGGCCAGGTGTCCAACGACGGAGCGGTTCGTCGCCTCACCGGCTTCGTCGAGAAACATGTCGCGTGTCGCGGCGAGCGGCGCGGTCTCACGAAAGTCCAGCGTGGTCGCCGTGCCGTCCGCGAGACGCACGATCATGAAGCCGCCGCCGCCGATGTTGCCGGCCTCGGGGTTGACCACGGCGAGCGCGAACTGGACGGCGATGGTGGCGTCCACGGCGTTCCCGCCGTCCCGCAGAATCTCCAGCCCGACTCCGGTCGCGTACTCGTCCGTGGTGGATAGCACCGCGCGGCTGGCTGCGACCGGCTGCGCGTCGGCCGGGAACGACCATTCGCGGGGGAAAGCGAGCGCCGAGCGGCTCTCGCAACTCGTAAGTGCGACTGTGACGAGCCCGACGACGGCGACGAAACGAAACCTGCCCATTTTGCCTCCGTGAGAGGGATTACCGGCGAGCGGCCGACCCCACACGGGGGCTGAGCCGATTGCCAATCGTCCATCGCGGGTTAGCTTAGGAGTCGTGACGAAATAACTGCTAGATTCGGCCGGCTGCGGAGCCGCCAGGCGGCGTTGCGCCTCCTCGACAACCGGCTTCGCGAGGTTGCCTGCGTCGGCGCGCCTTGCCTGGCGCGCTCCTCGCTCGGCCTCGGTGTCGACGCAGTTATTCCGTCACGACCCCTTAGAAACGACCGCGCGCTGGACGTAATCATCGCGGCCTGAATGCAATGTAATCGCATCCGCTCGGGGCGTGCAGAACCCACGCAGAGTCCAAGGAGTTGGCGGTTGGCGCGATCCCACGCCGTATGTCTGATCCTCGCCTGACCGAGCAGCGCAATCCGCGTTCGCCGCGGATCGACCGGCTCTCCGCGCTCGAGATCGCGGACCTCATCAATGCCGAAGACCGGATGGTCGCCGAAGCGGTGGGCGAAGAGCGTGAGGCGATCGCCCGGGCCATCGACCTCGTGGTCGAGTGTCTCCGTCAGGGTGGCCGCCTGTTTTACGTCGGCGCCGGCACCTCCGGTCGGCTCGGCGTCTTCGACGCGGCCGAGATGCCGCCCACGTACGGCACCGACCCGCAGCTCGTGCAGGGTATCATCGCGGGTGGACACGAGGCGCTGTGGCGAGCGCTCGAGGGCGCTGAGGACGATGCAGCCGGCGGCGCCGCCGTCATCGCTGAGCGGAACGTGGGAAGCAAGGACTTCGTTCTCGGCATCGCGACATCCGGGACGACGCCCTACGTGCACGGAGCGTTGGAGCGGGCCAGGGAGCGCGGCGCTCGTACGGGGTTCCTGTTGTGTACCTATCCGACCCGTGAGCTCTACAACCGGCACGACGTCGTGATCGCACCGCTCGTGGGGCCGGAGGTCATCACCGGCTCCACGCGAATGAAAGCGGGTACGGCTACCAAGATGGTGCTGAACACAATCTCGACGGCCGCCATGGTCCGGCTCGGCAAGGTCTACGGCAACCTGATGGTGGACCTCCAGGTGACGGCCGAGAAGCTGCGGGATCGAGGCGAGCGGGTTCTGGTAGAGACGCTCGGGATCGATCTGCGGGCTGCGCGTGAGCTACTCGATCGTGCCGGCGGTCACGTGAAGACCGCCATCGTCATGGGCAGGCTCGGCGTGGATCGCTCTCAGGCCGTCCGTCTGCTGGAGCAGGCCGGCGGCGTCCTGGCCACCGTCGTTGGCGACCTGCAAGGGCAGCCGTGAACCTCGTAGGCCTCATGTCGGGGACGTCGCTCGACGGTATCGACGCGGCCGTGCTCGAGGTGAAGGGAAGCGATCCGGTCTCGGTGACCTGGCGATTATTGGCTTACGTGTGCCAGCCCTATGCGACGGAGCGCCGGGAACGCATCGCAAGAGTGATCGAGTCAGGTCGGACGGCTGACGTCTGCCGCCTGCACGCGGACCTGGGCGAATGGCTGGCCGAAGCGGCCCGGTGCGCGTGCGACGCTGCAGGCCTCGGGCGAGAGGATGTGACGGCCATCGGGTCCCACGGCCAGACGATCTGGCACGAACCGCCGGCCTCGGGTGTGAGGGGGGCCACCCTTCAGGTCGGCGACCCGGCGACGATCGCCGAACGCACGGGTATTCCCGTGATCTCGGACCTGCGAGCCCGAGATGTCGCGGTAGGTGGTCACGGCGCGCCGCTGGTTCCCTGGACGGATCGCGTGCTGTTCGCGGCGGAAGGACGGCGCTATGCCATACAGAACATCGGCGGGATCGCAAACGTGACGTGGCTGCCCCCGCGGGGCAGCCACCTTCCGTTGCTCGCCTTCGACACGGGTCCGGGCGTCATGCTCATCGATGCGGCTGCCGCTCTGGCTACGGGCGGCCGGCTGGCCTACGACGAGGATGGGCGGCTGGCCGCGGCGGGACAGGTGCGCGCAGACCTGCTGAATGAGCTGATGGCACACCCGTTCTTCCAGCTCGAGCCGCCTCGGTCCACGGGACGTGAGATCTTCGGCGCCGCAGTCGCGCGACAGCTCGCCGACCGCTTGGCTCCGCGCGACGAGCGCGAGTGGGCGGACCTGGTGGCCACGCTGACGGCGCTCACGGCGCGCTCGATCGGCGAGGCGTACCGCCGTTGGGTATTCGGCCGCGGGGTCGACGAGGTGTTCGTAGCCGGCGGCGGCGCGCGGAATCCGACCCTGCTGCGCCGCATCGAAGCCGAGCTCGCCCCCATCCCCGTCCGCTCGCTCGCGGCGCTCGGCATGGACCCGGACGCTCGCGAAGCCGCTGCGTTCGCGCTCCTGGCGTGGGCGCACCTGCAGGCGATACCGGCCAACGAGCCGAGCGCTACGGGCGCTACGGCCCCACGAGTGCTGGGTTCCTATACGCCGGCCACTCGGCGCACGGCGTCCCCACCCAACGTAGTTGCGTGGGGTGAGGGCGTAGCAGGTCGTTGAGAGGTTGATGCGCGTGGGTCGCCGATCCCGAACCAAGACCCGAGCGGCCGACCAGGCCGTCAGCCAGGGCGCGCACGCCGCCGCGCAAGGGACGGCCGCGGGCCAGCAGCTTCGGGCTTCTGGAGCCGGGGGCGTGTGGCTGACGCCTGCTCGCGTGAACCTGCTTCTCGCGGCGGCCGTGGGGGCCCTGCACCTGACGCTCGCGCTCGCCACCTATTTCCCCGCGCCGCACACCGGGGGCGACAACGCATCCTACATCACGCTCGGATATTCGCTGCTGCACGACGGCGCGTACAGGGAGCTGTGGGAGCCGGCTGAGCCGCCGCACACCAAGTACCCGCCCGTCTTTCCCCTCATCCTGGCGACGGCGATGGCCGCGGGCGCGCAGACCTGGGGCGCGCTGAAGTTGGTCGTCATCTTGTTTACCACGCTCGGTGCGGCGTTCACGTATCTGTGGGTGGCGGAGCGGAGCGGACGTCTCCTCGCTCTCGGCGTGTCCACGCTGTTCGCGGCATCGGCCTCGCTCGTATACGCGAGCCACTGGATCCTGTCGGAGGCGCCGTTCGTTGCCCTGACGCTCTGCGCGCTCTGGGCCTGCGAACGAGCCGAGCGGCTGGGATTCCCGACGCCCTGGGTGCTCTTGGGCGCAGCCGCGACGATCCTGGCGTACTTCACGCGCTCGGCCGGGCTCCCGCTGGTCGTGGCGCTGGTGGCCTGGCTGGCCGAGCGCCGACGCTGGCGCGCGGCCGCGTCGGCAGGAGTGACCTTCGCCGTGCTCGCGGGCGCGTGGTGGTGGCGGGGCCGGGCCGGGTCGGCGCCGTCCTATGTTGCGGAGTTCTGGAT